>NZ_JBSFWT010000027.1:0-82452 GCF_053594975.1 Streptomyces sp. NPDC002537 | reverse complement strand
TCCCCTTCGCCCCCGCGCGGGCCCCGCGGGGGGTTTCCCCCTGTGGTTTTGGCGGGTCCCCCCCGCCCGCACCCCCGGGCGCCCTAACCCCCGGGGGGGCGGCCGCTGTCCCCGCGGCCGCCCCCGGGGCGCGTGTGGTGCGCGACCGGTCTCAGGTCACGTCTCTCAGGTCACGTCGTCGTAGCCGGTGCGGCGGGCTGGTTCCGTGCCGTGGCCGGATTCGGACGGCTGGCCCGGCAGCGAGGGCAGCGGCTCGGTGTCGCCGATGGGCAGCGGGGTCAGGTCGAGCGGCGCGGCCTCGTCGTCGTCGAGCAGGGCGTCGGGGTTGCGGCGGGCCCGGCGCTTGTCGTTGAGGATCGAGAAGCCGACGGCACCGAAGTACAGGACGCTGATCGGGACGGCCAGGACGCACATGCCGAACGGGTCGGTGCTCGGGGTGGCGATCGCGCCGAAGACGAAGGTGCCCATGACGACACCGCGCCACGCCTTCAGCATGCTCCGGCCGGAGAGCACGCCGACCATGTTCAGCATCACCAGGATCAGCGGCAGTTCGAAGGAGAGGCCGAAGACGAGGATCATCCGGACGGTGAAGTCGAGGATGTCGTTCAGGCTGAGGGTGTTGGCCGCGGTCTCCGGGGTGACGCTGAGCAGCACCCGCATGCTGGCGGGCATGATCTTGTACGCGAGGTAGGCGCCCGCGATGAAGAGCGGGGCGGCCGTCGCCACGAAGGCGATCGTGTACTTCTTCTCGTTCCTGTGCAGACCGGGCGCGAGGAACGCCCACAGCTGGTAGAGCCAGATCGGGGAGGAGACGGTGACTCCCGCGAGCAGGCACACCTTCACCACGGTCGCGAACGGCGCGGCCAGGGTGTTGAACGTCAGGACCGCGCAGTTGCCGCCGTGGCTCTGGGCCAGGTCGCGGTTGGGGCAGCTGGGTACCGGGCTGGACAGGAAGTCCATGATCTGCTTGTTGTAGAACGCGGCGACGATGGCGACCACGACGATGGCCAGCACCGCCTTCGCCAAGCGGTTGCGCAGTTCACGCAGGTGCTCCGCGAGCGGCATCCGCCCCTCGGGGTCCTTCACCTTCTTGCGGGCAGGCTTGAGCAACCCACGTCCCTATCTCGTGCGGCAGACGGTCACCACGGGCGGCCGTCCCAATCGTCCCTGGGTCAGTGCTGCGTCGTGCGGTCGCTGGTCTCGGTCACCGGACGGGCGGTGACGTCGCCGGGCGCGGCCTTGATCGTACGGGCGGCCTGGCCCGCGGCGGGCGGGTCGGCGGGGGCGGAGGCGTTGTCCTGGCCTTCCGACCGCATGGCCTTGGCCTCGCTCTTGAGGATCCGGGCGGACTTGCCGAGGGAGCGCGCCATGTCCGGGAGCTTCTTCGCACCGAACAGCAGGACAACGACGACGAGGAGCAGGATGATCTCGGGGGCGCCGAGCCTTCCGAACATATGCGTTTACCTTCTCACCGAAGCGGCATGGGTGTGGGTACTGCCGACTGATCGGACATTTGTCCACCAGCGGTACGGCAGCGATCGTAACGCGCAGGAGTGAACGCTGGGCAATTCCCGCACGTACGCCCGGTGGCGGCCCTCCGCCTCGTCAGCAGGGCCACCCGAAACAGCGTACCGCCCGCTTCCGGGCCACAGGAGAGTGCTGCGGCCGACCCTGCCACTCCTGTAGCGCAGTCGGGCCGGCTTGCGATCGGGTGTGATCCGCTCCGGCTCAGTCCTGACGGAATGTGTACGCGGCGTGGCCGGCCAGGGGGGTGGCGGCCCGCTCCAGATCCTCGGCGGCCCGGGTGATCCGCGCCGAGCTCTCGGACACCTGCCGGGCCAGCCGCCGCACCTCGACGAGCACCCGGGCGGCGAGCACCCCGAGCACGGCGAGGCCGCAGAAACCGAGGGCGATGGCGAGCATGGGCCAGAACATGGGGGCGAGCCTATCGGGAGAGGTGGAAGTGGCCGAAAAGCGCGGGTCCGTACCCGGGGTCACACGGAAGAGTGCAGGCGGAGCGTGCGGACTCCGCCGCCCGTGAGCAGCTCCACGATCCGCTCCCCGGCCGGCCTGCGGACGGCCGCGCCGCAGTCGGTGCAGGTGAAGGAGTAGAAGGTGGTGCGCCGACTCGCGCCGATCGCCAGCCGCAGGGAGCCCGCCGCGAGCTCGATGCGCGCCCGGCAGTCCGGGCACGCCGCCTTGAAGATCATGCCGCCCATGTGCGCCCCGTTCACTCGCCGTACATCGCCAGCGCTTCGCGCGCCGCGTCCCGCGCGCTCTCCGCCAGCTCCGGCGGGGCGACGATGCGGCCGTCGCCGCCGAGCCGGAGCGCCAGGCGGCGCAGCGACGCGGGGTCGGGCGTGCGCAGGGTGATCCGCAGGCCGCCCTCCGGCAGCTCCTCCGCGCTGTCGTGCGGGTAGTACTCGGCGACCCAGCGGCCGCCGGGACCGACCTCGATGACGACCTCCGGGTCCTCGGCGGCCGGCTGCACCAGCCCCTCGGACAGGTCCCGCAGCTCCACGGGCGGCGGGTCGGACGGCTCGTCGAGGATCCTGATCTCGGCCACCCGGTCGAGACGGAACGTACGCCGCGCCTCGGACAGCCGGCACCAGGCCTCCACATAGGTGTGGCCCATCGTGAACAGCCGGATCGGGTCGACCTCGCGCTCGGTGAGCTCGTCGCGCGCGGGCGAGTAGTAGCGCAGCCACACCCGGCGGCGCCCGGCGATGGCCCGGTCGACGTCGGCGAAGACCCCGCCCTCGGACTCGAAGGTGACCGAGAGCCGGGAGCTGGCGCCGGCCGCCTCGCCCGCCGCGGCCTCGATCTTGGCGGTGGCGCGCACCAGCGCCTGCCGGTCGCCCTCCCGCAGACCGGGCAGGGTCGCGACCGCGCGGGCGGCCACCAGCAGCGCGGTGGCCTCGTCGGCGGCGAGCCGCAGCGGCTCGCCGGTGCTCGTGCCGGAGGCGTCCGGGTTGTGCCACCAGATGCGGTCGCCGTCGGTGTCGATGTCGAGGAGGTCGCCGCCGCGGAAGCTGGTGCCGCACATCGGCAGCACGTCGAGGTCGCCGATCAGCTCGTCCTCGGTGATCCCGAAGGCGCGGGCCACATCGGCGACCCGGGCGCCGGGGCGCTCCCGGAGGTAGGTGACCAGCGACAGCATCCGCCGGGTCTGGTCAATGGCGTTTCCGGCCATAAGAACTCGGTCCCGTTCCCTTTCCTGCTTCGGTCCTGGTGCGGTTCACCCGGTGCGGTTCAGCCCTTGGCCACGGCACGCAGCCGGTCGATCACTTCGGCCCGCAGCTCGGCGGGCTCCAGCACCACCACGTCGGGGCCGAACTCGACCAGCCAGGCGTCGAGCCCGTGCCCGTACGGGATCTCCAGCTCGTCCCAGCCGTCACCCAGCTCCCGGGCGGCGAGGGCACGGGCCCGCAGCGGATAGCCGTGCCCGGCCCGCACCCTGATCCGGGCGGTGCCGGTGGCGGTCTCCCCCGCCCAGCTCTCGACGGTCCCGCGGACGGTCACATGGTCGGGCACCGGGGCGGTGAAGGGCAGGGCCCGGGAACGCACCTTGCCGGTGATCCGGGAGAGCCGGAAGACCCGCTCGGCGCCACGGTCGCGGTCCCAGCCCGCCAGGTACCAGTGGCCGCGCCAGCACTCCAGGGCCCAGGGCTCGACGTGCCGCTGCTCGGGGCGGGCGGCGTTCGCCTTGCGGTAGTCGAAGACGACGGGCCGCCGGTCCCGGGCGGCGAGCATCAGCGGCTCGAAGGCGGCCTCGTGGACGGGGATGCGCGGTTCGAGCGCCATGTGGCCCTCGTACGGATCCTCGGCGACCGGCATGCCCGCCGCCCGCAGCTTCTGCAGCGCGCCGCTGGCCGCACCCGCGAGGCGGGCCTGCTGCCAGACCTTGGCGGCCAGCCCGAGGGCGGCGGCCTCGGCCACGTCGAGGGTGACGGGCGGGAGCCGGTTGCTGTCGCGGCGGGCGAGGTAGCCGGTCTCGCCGTCGACGCTCTCCACGGTCTCGATGATCAGACCGAGCTCACGGAGGTCGTCCTTGTCGCGCTCGAACATGCGGTTGAAGGCGTCGTCGCTGCCGCTGCCGGTGCCGTCCGCCCCCTGGGCCACGGTCCGCCCCGCCCCGAAGCCCGCGCCGTGACCCGGCCCGAACGCCTCGAGGTACGCCTCGATCGAGGTACGCAGCTCCCGCTTGCTGAGCGGACGGCGCGTGCCCAGCAGGCACAGCGCCAGGTTCATCAGCCGCTCGGCCTTGGCAATCGCCATCGACGCCCTCTCTACTTGTGCTCTCAACCGTTGACCGTACCGCTCTGCGGTCGTACGACAAAAGCCGAGGGCCCACGCCCCCCTCAGGGGAGCATGGGCCCTCGGTGACGCCGACGGGGGCGTCAGACCGCGATCAGGTCGCAGACGAAGATGAGCGTCTCGCCCGGGGCGATCACGCCACCACCGGCGCCACGCTCGCCGTAGGCGAGGTGGGCGGGGATGACCAGCTTGCGGCGGCCACCCACCTTCATGCCCTGGATGCCCTGGTCCCAGCCCTGGATGACCTGACCGGCGCCCAGCTTGAACTCCAGCGGGTTGCCGCGGTTCCAGCTCGCGTCGAACTCCTCACCGGTGGAGAAGGCCACGCCCACGTAGTGGACCTTGACGAAGTCGCCGGCCTTGGCGACCTTGCCGTCACCTTCCCAGATCTCCGTGATCTCCAGGTCGGTCGGGACCGGACCGTCGGGGAAGTCGATCTCAGGCTTGTCGATGCTCACGAGGGTGCTCCTACAGATGAATCGTGCAGACAACCGGGCAAGTCTGGCAGATGCCGGCCGGCGGTCAGACCTTGCCCACGATGTCGACGACGAAGACCAGGGTGTTCTTGTCGAGGCCGCTCTGCGCCTGGCCCTCGTAACCCAGCTTCGGCGGGATCACCAGCTCGACGCGGTCGCCGACGTGCTTGCCGACCAGGCCCTTGTCCCAGCCCTGGACGACCGAGCCGGTGCCGATCTGGAAGGCGATGGCGCCGCCGTGGTCCCAGGAGGAGTCGAACTTCTTGCCGTCCTCCCACTTCACGCCCGTGTACTGGGCGATCAGACCGTCACCGGCCTTGATCTCCGGGCCGCTGCCCTTGATCAGCAGCTGCTCCTTGAGGTCGGTCGGCGCCTTCTCGTCCTTGGGGATGGTGATCTCGGCGGCCTTCTGCGACTCCGCCTTCACCTCGGGCATGCCCGCGTCGGGCTTGGCCTGCTCGCCCTTGGCCTCGCTCTTGGGGTCGACCTTCTGCGCCCCGACGATGTCGATGATCCAGACCAGCCCGTCCTCCGGGGCCACCCCGGCCTGCGGGTTGAGCTCCTCGCCGACCAGCGCCTTGGCGGTGCCCTGCACCTCGATACGGCTGCCCGCCTTCTTGCCGACGACCTCGTCCAGCACCTTCGTGGGCAGCTCGCGGCCCGGCTGGCCGGTCTGCGCGACGGCCTGGCGGCGCGGGCCGCTCTCCGTGCCGCCGGTCGGCGAGACCCAGCTGCTGACGAGCGGCTTGTCCGCCTTCATGGCCTGCCCCACGTAGTCGAGCCGCACGAAGGCGCCCTTCTCGACCGTGTTGCCCTTGCCCTCGATCAGGGTCGACGTGGTGACCTTGTCGCCCGGCTTGGCGTCCTTGAGGTCGGAGAGCTCGGGCTTCTCGCCGAACTTCCCCGAGACCTTGACCTTGCTGCCGGACGAGCCGCCACCGCCCTTGCCGCTGTCGGACCCGCACGCCGCGGCGGTGAACAGCAGGACAGGCACGGCCAACGCCGCGGCAAGGCGACGCGTGTTCTTCGTGAGGTTCATCAGTCCAACTCGGGCTAGGGGGGTCTGGGCAGTGCCCGCCACTTTACGGCCTGAGCCTCCCGGATCAACCGGTGTGGGGCACGGCAACGCGCCGGGGCCGGGCCCCGGCGCGCCGCCGTGCCGCACACCGCACCCCTACATCCCGGCGATCAGCTTCTCCACCCGGTCGTCCACCGAACGGAACGGGTCCTTGCACAACACCGTGCGCTGCGCCTGGTCGTTGAGCTTCAGGTGCACCCAGTCGACGGTGAAGTCACGGCGCTGCTCCTGGGCACGCCGGATGAAGTCGCCGCGCAGCCGGGCCCGGGTGGTCTGCGGGGGTACCGACTTGCCCTCGAAGATCTTCAGGTCGTTGCACACCCGGGCCGCCTGGCCGCGCTTCTCCAGGAGGTAGTAGAGCCCCCGGCGGCGGTGGATGTCGTGGTACGCCAGGTCTATCTGCGCGATCCTCGGGTGCGACATGGTGATGTTGTTCTTCGCGCGGTACCGCTCGATGAGGCGGTACTTCATCACCCAGTCGATCTCGGTGTCGATCCGGTCGAGGTCCTCGTCGCGGATCGCCTCCAGGGTGCGGCCCCAGAGCTCCAGGACCCGCTCGACCGTGCCGGTGCGGATGCCCCGGCGCTCGCAGAAGTCGACGGCCTTCTCGTAGTACTCCTGCTGGACCTCCAGGGCGGACGCCTCGCGGCCGCTGGCCAGCCGCACCTTGCGCCGCCCGGTGATGTCGTGGCTGACCTCGCGGATCGCCCGGATCGGATTCTCCAGGGTCAGGTCACGCATCACCGTGCCCGCCTCGATCATGCGCAGCACGAGGTCGGTGGCACCGACCTTGAGCAGCATGGTCGTCTCGGACATGTTGGAGTCGCCGACGATCACATGGAGCCTGCGGTAGCGCTCGGCGTCCGCGTGCGGCTCGTCGCGGGTGTTGATGATCGGGCGGGATCTCGTCGTCGCGGAGCTGACGCCCTCCCAGATGTGCTCCGCCCGCTGGCTCACGCAGTAGACCGCGCCGCGCGGGGTCTGGAGCACCTTGCCCGCGCCGCACAGCAACTGCCGGGTGACGAGGAAGGGGATGAGGATGTCCGCCAGCCGGGAGAACTCGCCGTGCCGGGCCACGAGATAGTTCTCGTGGCAACCGTAGGAGTTCCCGGCCGAATCGGTGTTGTTCTTGAACAGATAGACGTCGCCCGCGATCCCCTCCTCGTGCAGGCGCCGTTCGGCATCGACGAGGAGACCTTCAAGAATGCGCTCGCCCGCCTTGTCGTGGGTGACCAGCTCGATCACACTGTCGCACTCCGGAGTCGCGTATTCGGGGTGCGAACCCACATCGAGGTAGAGACGAGCACCGTTGCGCAGGAAGACATTGCTGCTGCGCCCCCAGGAAACGACACGGCGGAAGAGGTAGCGCGCCACTTCGTCAGGCGACAGCCGGCGCTGTCCCCTGAAGGTGCACGTGACGCCGTACTCGTTCTCCAGCCCGAAAATGCGGCGGTCCATGCCTGAACATTACGCCTGAACCCCTGTGCTGAAACCGGGTTCGACCGCACCGTTCCGATCATTTTCCGACCGGGCCACGACCGTCGACACGGCCTCCGGGGCCCGCAGCGCGCGCCGGGCCAGGACGAGCACGAGCAGCGCCGCGAACCCGCCGCACACCGCGACCGTGAACCCCGTCCTGACACCGCCGTACTCGACCGCGGGGCCCGCGAAGGCGGTGCCGATGGACGCGCCCACGCCGAAGGACGTCACCAGCCAGGAGAAGGCCTCGGTGACCGTGCCGCGCAGCGCGTGCCGGTCGACGACGACGAACGCGCAGGCCAGCGACGGCGCCAGGAAGATGCCCGCCACACCGGCCAGCACCGTCATCATGACGACGCCGGGGGCCAGCAGCAGCGGCACGTAACAGACCGCGAGCCCGGCCACGAGCACCCGCAGCCGCTGCTCCGGGCTGCCGGGCCACTGGCGGATGCCGTAGATCGTGCCGCCGATGAGGGCACCCACGCCGAGGGCGGAGAGCAGATAGCCGGAGACCGCGTCCCCGCCGTGCTTCGAGGCGTAGGCGACCGCCGTCAGCGCGATCGAGCCCAGCGCGGAACCGATGAAGAAGAACGACCCGAGCAGCACCAGCAGCCCGCGCGAGCGCAGCGCGCCCAGCCAGTGCGCCTCGCGGGGCTCGCTGCGCCACTGCCGCGAGGGCGGCGTGGTGACGACCGCGAGCGCGCCGAGGACGCCCAGCAGGTTGATCACGTACAGCGCGCCGGCCGGGGACCAGAAGGAGACGAAGCCGGTGATGATCAGCGGGCCGACGACGTACATCACTTCCTGCGCGATGGCGTCGAGGGAGTACGCGGCGTGGATGCGCCCCTCGTCCTTGAGGACGGAGGGCCACAGGGCGCGCAGCCCGCCCTCCAGGGGCGGGGTGAAGAAGCCGGCCACGACCATGGCGACATAGGCCAGGGGCAGCGGCTCCAGGCCCACCACGGCGAAGAGGGTCATGCCCAACGCGGCCAGGACGGCCGCGGGGAACATCACCTTGGGCTGGCCGTGGAGGTCGACGGCCCGGCCGAGCAGCGGCTGGCCGACGGCGTTGGCCACGCCGTAGACGGCGGAGAGCGCGCTGGCGAGCGCGAAGCTGCCGCCCTCGGCGCGCACGAACAGCACGATCGCCAGCGCGGCGGTCGCGTTCGGCAGTCGTCCCACCAGGGTGCCGGTCAGCAGCCGCGCCGCGTGGCGCGTCCTGAGCATCTCGCCGTAACCGGCCGCCATCGATGACTCCCCATTCTTCCCGAGCATCGGGTTTTACGTATAACTCTTGACGTTATACGTACCATGATGAGGCTCCGTGGGTCCACCGGGGCGCCTGCGGCGGGCGATCGATCGGGGAGGCTGCCAAGTGTCGAGTCAGGCTGGACGGACCGACGGACCGTGGACGGACGATCCATCCGGATCAGAACATTCCACACATTCCGTGGGGCGCGCGGGGGCGCGGGCCGACGAGGCCGCGCCGGACGGCCCCGGCAGGGCGCCGGGCGATCACCCCACCGGGCGGTGGCCCAGCATCCGGGGGCCGCGGACCGGGGCGCGGGCCACCAGCCGGGACGTGGCACGGGTGGCGGGCGTATCGCAGGCCACGGTGTCGCTGGTCATGGGGGAGAAGTGGCGCGGCCGGGTCTCGGAGCGGACCGCCGAGGCCGTGCGGTCCGCCGCGCGGAGCCTGGGCTACCGGCCCAACCTCGCCGCGCGCAACCTCCGGCTGGGCCGGACCCGGACGGCCCTGCTGGTCGTCCCCGCGCTCACCAACGAGTTCTTCGCCCGCGTCTACACCGGCGCCGCCCGTGTCGCCGCCGAGCACGGCGTCGGTGTGCTCCTCTACCCCTCGCCGGAGGGCGTCGGCCCCGCGCGGGACCCCTTCGCCTCCGCCCGCGCCACGCTCGACGGCATCATCGCCTCGTCCATGGCGGCGGACGCCCTGGCCGCCATCCGCGAGGGCGGCCTCCCGCTGGTGATGATCGACAGCGACCCCTCGCGCGCCGGGACCGCGGCCACCGTGAACTTCGACGTCGCGGACGGCATGCGGCAGGTGGCCGGGCACCTGCTCGCGCAGGGCCACCGCCGCTTCACCCACCTCGCGGCGGACATCGACACCTGGACCTTCCGCGTCCGGGCGAAGGCCCTCGCCGACGCGCTCCGCGACGTGCCCGGCACCGAGCTGCGCACCGAGCCCGCCGCGCTCTCCGTCGCCGACGGGCTGCGGGCCGCCGAGCGGGCCCTGACCCGCCCCGGCCCCCGCCCGACGGCGCTGGTCTGCGACGACGACATCCTGGCCGCGGGTGCGTGCAAGGCCGCCCGGCGGCTCGGGCTGCGGGTGCCGGACGACGTGTCGGTGACCGGCTTCGACGACCTGTCCCTGGCGACGGCGGTCGAACCGGAGCTGACCACGGTGCGGTTGCCCGCGGAGGCCGTCGGGGAGGCCGGCATGCGGGCACTGATGGCCGTGCTGGACGGCACGCCCGCGGCGGCGCGGGCACTGCCGGTGGAGCTGGTCGTGCGGGGCACGACAGCCCCTGACGGGGCGGGTCCGGGCGGGAGTTGATTCTTTCCGGGGCTCCGCCCCGGGCCCCGGCACACGAACGCCGGACGGGCTGGTCGCCCAGCCCGTCCGGCGCGTGCGGTTCAGCTCTCGTTCTCCTCGGACTCCTCCGAGGGCTCTTCCGAGGGCTCCACCGTGGTGGTCGCCCCGTCGTCGAGGAGGCGGGCCAGCTGGCGGCCCAGGAGGCGCTTGAACTTGCGCTGCTGGGGGCGGGTGCGGTCCAGGACCGCGACCTCCAACTGCTCGGCGGTCAGCGTGCGCTCGCCGCCGTTGTTGTCCCGGGTGAGGGACTCGACCGCGAGCTTGAGCGCCTCGGAAAGGGTCATCCCGTCCCGGTGGCGCTGGTCGAGGTAGCTGCTGATCTGGTCCGCGTTGCCGCCGACCGCGACCGAGCCGTGCTCGTCGACGATGGAACCGTCGTGCGGCAGGCGGTAGATCTGGTCGTCCTCGGGGCCCGCCCCGACCTCGGCGACGATCAGCTCGACCTCGTACGGCTTCTCCCCCGCGCTGGAGAAGATCGTGCCCAGGGTCTGGGCGTAGACGTTGGCCAGGCCACGGGCCGTGACGTCCTCGCGGTCGTAGGTGTAGCCCCGCAGGTCGGCGTAGCGGACGCCGCCGATCCGCAGATTCTCGAACTCGTTGTACTTGCCCACCGCCGCGAAGGCGATCCGGTCGTAGATCTCGCTGACCTTGTGCAGGGCACGGGACGGGTTCTCGGCTACGAAGACAACGCCGTCCGTGTACTGGAGTACGACGACGCTGCGGCCGCGCGCGATGCCCTTGCGGGCGTACTCGGCGCGGTCGGCCATGGCCTGCTGGGGTGAGACGTAGAACGGCGTCGACACCGGCTATCCGTCCCTTTCTGTCGGTGACGCGGGTATCCGGGAGGTCATCAGAGCAGCGCCGCGCGCGGCCCGTCCGGCTCGTCGAGCCGGCGGTCGTGGACCGCGCGGACGATCTCGGAGGACTCCGCCTCGGTGAGCTTCCGGAAACCCTCGTCGGTGATGACGGTGACGATCGGATAGATACGGCGCGCGAGGTCGGGCCCGCCCGTCGCGGAGTCGTCGTCGGCGGCGTCGTACAGCGCCTGGACGACGAGCGTAGTGGCCTGACCCTCCGTCAGGTCAGGCCGGAACAGCTTCTTCAGCGAGCCGCGTGCGAACACCGAGCCGGAGCCGGTGACCGCGAAGCCGTGCTCCTCCGAACGCCCGCCGGTCACGTCGTACGAGAAGATCCGGCCCTTCTGCCGGTCGACGTCCCAGCCCGCGAACAGCGGCACCACGGCGAGGCCCTGCATGGCCATGCCGAGGTTGCCGCGGATCATCGTGGACAGCCGGTTGGCCTTGCCCTCCAGGGAGAGCTGGACGCCCTCGACCTTCTCGAAGTGCTCCAGTTCGAGCTGGAAGAGCTTGACCATTTCCACGGCCAGCCCCGCGGTGCCCGCGACCCCGACGGCCGAGTACTCGTCGGCCGGGAAGACCTTCTCCATGTCGCGCTGCGCGATGACGTTGCCCATCGTCGCCCGACGGTCACCGGCCAGCACCACACCGCCGGGGAACGACGCCGCGACGATGGTCGTGCCGTGCGGGGCCTCGAAGGCGCCCTGCACCGCGGGCAGCGCACGGTTGCCCGGCAGCAGCTCCGGCGAGTGCGCGCCGAGAAAGTCCATGAACGACGAGGAACCGGGTGTCAGGAAGGCGGCCGGCAGACGCCCGGTGCTACGAGTGTTGGCTTCCACACGTTTCCTTCCGCATAAGCGGCGGCCCGCCCCCTGGCGTCCGCCCGATCGTTGACCGCCCCGAGGCCGCTCGGCCGGGGCGCAGTACGCCACGGACCCTACCCGGCGCATGATCGTGCCCCACACGCCCGGGAGGAGCAGCGAGACAGATCACACACCGTCCGTCCCGCCGCCTGGCACCCGCTACTCGCCGCCCTTTTGCACAAAGCTCCGGACGAAGTCCTCGGCGTTCTCCTCCAGGACGTCGTCGATCTCGTCGAGCACGGAGTCGACGTCGTCGGAGAGCTTCTCCTGCCGTTCCTTCAGGTCCTCCGAGACCTGTGCGTCCTGCGCCTGCTCGTCCACGTCCTCCGTGGACCGCGTGGCCTTCTGCTGCCCGCCGCCGGTGTCCTTGGTCGCCATACCCCTCACCCCGCTCGGTGTTCGACATACACGAGAGACGTACAAGATCAGACCCTACAAGGAGGGCCCTGGATCGGACCTGCACTTGCTACAACGTCCCGGAACCACCGTGATGATTCCCGGATCGCCCGCTTCTTAAGACCCCCTCAGCCGCCCGAGAGCACCCGCACCAGCTCCTCCGCCGTGCGGCAGCGGTCCAGGAGTTCCTTGACGTGGTTGCGGGTGCCCCGCAGCGGCTCCAGGGTGGGCACCCGCTGCAGGGAGTCACGGCCCGGCAGGTCGAAGATCACCGAGTCCCAGGAGGCGGCCGCCACGTCGTCGGCGTACTGCTCCAGACACCGGCCGCGGAAGTACGCGCGGGTGTCCTCCGGCGGGGCGGTGCGGGCGCGCCCGACCTCGGGCTCGTCCAGCAGCCGCTTCATCCGGCCGCGGGCCACGAGGCGGTTGTAGAGGCCCTTGTCCGCCCGGACGTCCGCGTACTGGAGGTCGACCAGGTGCAGCCGGGCCGCGTCCCAGTCGAGTCCGTCCCGGCGGCGGTAGCCCTCCAGCAGCTCGCGCTTGGCCACCCAGTCCAGCTCACCCGCGAGGCTCATCGGGTCGTGCTCCAGCCGCCCCAGCACGTCCTCCCAGCGGCCAAGGACGTCCTTGGTCTGCTCGTCCGCGTCGGCGCCGAAGCGGTCCTCGACGTACTTGCGGGCCAGCTCGAAGTACTCCATCTGCAACTGGACCGCCGTGAGCGTACGGCCGCTACGGAGCGTGATGAGGTGCTTCAGCGTGGGGTCGTGGCTGACCTGGTGGAGGGTGCGGACGGGCTGCTCGACGGCGAGGTCGGAGGAGATGAAGCGGTCCTCGATCATCGACAGCACCAGGGCGGTGGTGCCGAGCTTGAGGTAGGTGGAGATCTCCGACAGGTTGGCGTCGCCGATGATCACGTGCAGCCGGCGGTACTTCTCGGCGTCGGCGTGCGGCTCGTCGCGGGTGTTGATGATGGGCCGCTTGAGCGTGGTCTCCAGGCCGACCTCGACCTCGAAGTAGTCCGCGCGCTGGCTGAGCTGGAAACCGTGCTCCCGGCCGTCCTGCCCGATGCCCACCCGGCCCGCCCCGGTGACCACCTGGCGGCAGACGAAGAAGGGCGTCAGGTGGCGGACGATGTCCGAGAACGGGGTCTCCCGCTTCATCAGGTAGTTCTCGTGGGTGCCGTAGGAGGCGCCCTTGTTGTCGGTGTTGTTCTTGTAGAGGTGGATCGGCTGGGCTCCGGGCAGCTGGGCGGCGCGCTCGGCGGCCTCCGCCATGATCCGCTCCCCCGCCTTGTCCCACAGGACGGCGTCACGCGGGTTGGTGATCTCCGGGGAGCTGTACTCGGGGTGCGCGTGGTCCACGTAGAGCCGCGCGCCGTTGGTGAGGATGACGTTGGCGAGGCCGATGTCCTCGTCGGTGAGCTGGCTGGAGTCGGCGGCCTCGCGGGCGAGGTCGAAGCCGCGGGCGTCCCGCAGCGGATTCTCCTCCTCGAAGTCCCAGCGGGCGCGCCGCGCCCGGTGCATCGCCGCCGCGTACGCGTTGACGATCTGGGACGAGGTGAGCATGGCATTGGCGTTCGGGTGACCGGGGACGGAGATCCCGTACTCCGTCTCAATGCCCATTACTCGCCGTACGGTCATGCGGCCCTCCTTGCCCGGCGGCGCCCCGGAATGGGGTCGGCGCTCAAGTACCGCTGCGCTTCCGGTCCGTGTGCTCCCCCACGCGCTGAGTGGTGGTACCGAAGAGCCTAGAACGGCTTTGCGGCGGTGGGGAGATCATTACAGTCATTGCTCGGGTTCGTGCCGTACCCGGCCGATCGGCGCCGTCGTGGCGGATTTCCGGCGCAGACCTGGCGAAAAATGTCAGGACGACCGGGGGCCAGGCGAAACGGCGGCGGAAAACACGTCCGGCCGCGGACGCCCCGGGTGCCCCCGACGGAAACGGGGGGAGGGACATCCGCAGCCGGACGACGGTTTTACAGATACTGACCGGTGTTGGCCACCGTGTCGATGGAGCGACCGGTGTCGGCGCCCTGCTTTCCGGTGACGAGGGTCCGGATGAACACGATCCGCTCGCCCTTCTTCCCGGAGATGCGGGCCCAGTCGTCCGGGTTGGTGGTGTTGGGCAGGTCCTCGTTCTCCTTGAACTCGTCCACACAGGCGGCGAGCAGGTGGGAGACGCGCAGGCCCTTCTGGTTGTGGTCCAGGAATGCCTTGATCGCCATTTTCTTGGCCCGGTCCACAATGTTCTGGATCATGGCGCCGGAGTTGAAGTCCTTGAAGTAGAGGACTTCCTTGTCGCCATTGGCGTACGTGACCTCCAGGAAGCGGTTCTCCTCGGATTCCGCGTACATCTGCTCGACCACCGACTGGATCATCCCGGCCACCGCGGCCTGGGCGTCGCCGCCGTGCTCGGCGAGGTCGTCCGCGTGGATGGGCAGGGTGCGGGTCAGGTACTTCGAGAAGATGTCCTTGGCGGCCTCCGCGTCCGGACGCTCGATCTTGATCTTCACATCGAGGCGGCCGGGGCGCAGGATCGCGGGGTCGATCATGTCCTCGCGGTTGGAGGCGCCGATGACGATGACGTTCTCCAGGCCCTCCACGCCGTCGATCTCGGAGAGCAACTGCGGGACGATGGTGTTCTCCACGTCCGAGCTGACGCCGGAACCGCGGGTGCGGAAGAGGGAGTCCATCTCGTCGAAGAACACGATGACGGGCGTGCCCTCGCTCGCCTTCTCCCTGGCCCGCTGGAAGATCAGCCGGATGTGCCGCTCGGTCTCGCCCACGTACTTGTTGAGCAGCTCGGGGCCCTTGATGTTGAGGAAGAAGCTCTTCCCCGCGGGCTGGCCGGTGACCTCGGCGACCTTCTTGGCAAGGGAGTTGGCGACGGCCTTGGCGATGAGCGTCTTGCCGCAGCCGGGCGGTCCGTACAGCAGCACGCCCTTGGGCGGCCGCAGTTCGTGCTCCTTGAAGAGGTCGGGGTAGAGGTAGGGGAGCTCGACCGCGTCGCGGATCAGCTCGATCTGGTTGCCCAGTCCGCCGATCTTCGTGTAGTCGATGTCCGGGACCTCTTCGAGGACGAGCTCCTCGACCTCGCTCTTCGGGATGACCTCGTAGACGTAGCCGGAGCGGGGTTCGAGCAGCAGGGCGTCGCCGGGGCGGATGGTGATGTCCAGCAGCGGCTCGGCGAGCCTCACCACCCGCTCCTCGTCGGTGTGCCCGATGACCAGGGCCCGCTCGCCGTCCTCGAGGATCTCCTTGAGGGTGACGATGTCCCCGGCCCGCTCGTACTCCATGGCCTCGACCACGTTGAGCGCTTCGTTGAGCATGACCTCCTGGCCTCGCCGGAGATCCTCGAGCTCGATCGTGGGGCTGACGTTGACCCGGAGCTTGCGGCCTCCGGTGAAGATGTCTGCCGTGCCGTCCTCGTTCGCCTGCAGAAAGACCCCGAAGCCGGCCGGCGGCTGCGCGAGCCGGTCGACTTCCTCCTTGAGCGCGACGATCTGGTCGCGCGCTTCGCGGAGGGTATTGGCGAGCCGCTCGTTCTGAGCGGACACCCCGGCCAGGTTCGTCTGGAGCTCGACGATCCGCTCTTCGAGAATCCTCGTGTGACGCGGAGAGTCGGCGAGCTTGCGCCGCAGGACGGCGATCTCCTGCTCGAAATAGGCAACCTGGCTCGCGAGGTCGTCAGACCCTCGTCCCGGCCGGATGCCGCGGTTCATGTCGTCGTCGTGGGCTGCCACGGTCCTCACCTCCTCCAAGGGGAGCTGGACGCTTCCTGACCCTACCTGGACAGGTGCAGGTTGAAACCCCTAGATCACAAACCCGGTCGGAGTGTGTCTGATCTTCACCCTTGCGCACGTCCCCACAGCAGGGGAATACCCACCCATCAACATCGGAAAGCGGGCGGTTGTATCGTCGACTCGGTCAACACCCGTCAGGGCTGGCTCCATTTGATTCACGTACGCAGGAAACGGCAGGGCGAGATGACCGTGCAGAACGACGACCGTGCGGATGCCCCCGAAGGCAACGGGGCGGCCGTGGCCACCGGGGTGGACGACTCCGCGGAGGCGCTGGAGGTCTGGATCGACCAGGACCTGTGCACGGGCGACGGGATCTGCGCGCAGTACGCGCCCGACGTCTTCGAGCTGGACATCGACGGCCTGGCGTATGTGAAGAGCGCCGACGACGAGCTGCTGCAGGAGCCGGGCGCCGCGACGTTGGTGCCGCTGCCGCTGCTCGTCGACGTGCGGGACTCCGTGAAGGACTGCCCCGGCGACTGCATCCACGTCCGCCGGGTCTCCGACCGCGTCGAGGTCTACGGCCCCGACGCGGAGTGACGGTTCACACACTCCCCGCGACCGGCAGGGCGGTGAGCGCGAACTTGCCGTCCCGCCACCGCCATTCGACGTTCCGGCTGAGGTCGGGGCAGCAACGCGGCACTCTCGCGGACGAGTAGCCGAGCAGAGTGGCCGAAACGGTCTCCCCTGTCACGTGGAAGCCGGTGACGCTCATCCGCTCCGCGGGGTCGACGAGGGCGGCCAGCACGCGCGGCCGTCCGCTCTCGTCGGCGGCCGGGGCGAGGACGTAGATCCCGCTGGGCGGGGTGCCGCCGCGGGAGGCGCAGCGGACGACCGCGGCGGTCTCCTGGCGGCCGTCGCCGTCGAGGTCGGCGGTGGCCTGGTGGACGACGTCCACGGTGGTGGTGCCGCCGCAGTCGAACGGATAGCGCGCGGCGTGCGGGTCCGGCCCCCGGCCGGTGGCGGGCGCGGGTACGGCGGAGGCCGCGGTGGTGTCGTCGCGCGGGCCGACGAGGGAGGCTCCGACGACCACGGCGACCAGTGCGGCGGCGGTGATCACCCAGTGCGCGGGGCGCGGGCGGGTATGCGGAAGCGTCTCGGAACCCGTGGGCGGGGTGGGTCCTGCCGGTGGCTGCACGCGCGCTGCCTCCTGTGGCTTGGCTGCGGGGATGATCCGCATCGTGCCACACGGTCCGGCACCGGGAAACAGGGGCTCGCCCCAACGGACGGGCGCCGCCGCCGAGTTCCGCTGACGCGGTTCTCGGCGGCGGCGCCGTACGGGGATGTGGCCGGGGGCTCCGTTGCCGACGAGTACGCGCGCCCCGTCAGGGGCACGGGGAACTGCGCGACCAGCCACGACGGACCCGCAGCCGCGCATCGGGGCCAGGAGGCGCCCCGGTAGGCGCAGCAGCGGCCGGGGGTGTCAGCCTTCGGCGGAGCCGGACTGGGCGCCCGGACCCGTGTAGTCCTCGCCGTACGCGCCCTTCGCCGGCCGGCGACGCCGCATCGGCGGCTCGACGCCGTCCGCGAGGCGGCGGGCGGTGAGCAGGAAGCCGGTGTGCCCGATCATGCGGTGGTCGGGGCGCACGGCCAGACCCTCCACGTGCCAGGTGCGGACCATCGTCTCCCAGGCGGACGGCTCCGCGAAGCAGCCGATCTCGCGGATGGACTCGACGGTCCGCGCGAGCTGGGTGGTGGTCGCCACGTAGCAGCACAGGATGCCGCCGGGGACGAGCGCCTTGCGCACGGCCTCCAGGCACTCCCAGGGGGCGAGCATGTCGAGGATGACGCGGTCGACGTCCGTGTCGGACAGGTTGTCCTGGAGGTCGCCGACGGTCAGCTGCCACGCGGGGTGGGGGCCGCCGAAGTAGCGCTCCACGTTCTGGGTGGCGATCTCGGCGAAGTCGGCGCGGCGCTCGTACGAGTGCAGCATGCCCTGGTCGCCGATGGCGCGCAGCAGGAAGCTGCTCAAGGAGCCGGAGCCGACACCGGCTTCCACGACGCGGGCGCCGGGGAAGATGTCGGCCATGGCCAGGATCTGCCCCGCGTCCTTGGGGTAGACCACGGCGGCTCCGCGCGGCATGGACAGGACATAGTCGGGGAGCAGGGGGCGCAGCGCGAGGTAGGCGACGTTTCCCGTGGTACGGACAACACTGCCCTCGGGAGCACCGATCAGCTCGTCGTGCGGGAAGGCACCCTTGTGGGTGTGGAACTGCTTCCCGGCTTCGAGCGTGAAGGTGTAGTGGCGTCCCTTGGGGTCGGTGAGCTGGACCTGGTCCCCGACCTGGAAGGGGCCGCGACGGCGGGCGGCACCGGTCGGTTCGGACATGTGACCAGCCTACCCGTGATCGGGGTGCGGTACGGACACGGGCGGTGCCCGCCGGGGGATCAGGAGGGCGTGCGGGCCATGGCGGCGACGAACGCGCGCTCCACGTCGGAGGTCGACAGCACGCCGTAGACCTCGCCGGTCTCCTCGACCACCAGGTACTCGGTGGCGGGGGTGGCGCGCAGGACGTCGAGCAGGTCCTCGCCGGTGAGGTCGGCGGAGACGCGCATGCCGTCCTTGATGTCCTGGGCGAGGGCGCTGACCGCGACCCAGGGGCGGCGGTGCTCGGGGACGGAGACGATGGCCGCCTCGCGGACGAGGGCGGTGGGGGTGCCGTGGCCGTCCACGACGACGAGGGCGCGGGCGCCCGCCTCGTTGGCACGGCGGAGGGCCTCGGAGAGCGGGGTGGCGGCCTCGACGGGGACGGCGCGGCGGGTGAGGGTGCGGGCCCGCAGATCGGGCAGGCGCTCCCGGAGGCGGGCCATGCGCAGGCTGTTCCCGGCGCCGGTCCAGATGATGGCGGCGAGGATCGCGGCGAGCAGGGCGTCGGTGAGGGAGTCGACACCGCCGAAGTCCGGCGCCCCGTCGCCGAGGCCCGCCCGGGTGAGCAGCGGGAGGCCGACGAGGACGGCGACGGCGAGCGCGCGGCCGATCCAGGCGGCGGCGACGGTGCCGGTCATGGGATTGCCGCTGATCTTCCAGACGACGGCGCGGAGCATGCGACCGCCGTCGAGGGGGAGGCCGGGCAGCAGGTTGAAGATCGCCACCAGCAGGTTGGAGACCATCAGTCCGGCCAGCAGGACGCCGGGGACGGTGCCGGGCTCGACGAACAGCATGCCGACGTAGAACAGGCCCGCCAGGACGAGGGAGAGCAGGGGCCCGACGAAGGCGAGGACGAACTCCCGGCCCGGGGTCTCGGTCTCCTTCTCGATCTCGGAGACGCCGCCGAAGAACTGGAGCTGGATACGGCGCACGGGGAGCTTGAAGCGCAGGGCCGCGACGGTGTGCGCCAGTTCGTGCACCAGCACGGAGGCGTAGAAGGCCACCGCGAAGAAGAGCGAGACGAGGTAGCGGGCGCGCCCGAGTTCGGGCAGGACGCGGTCGAGCTGGCCGCCGAAGACCCAGGTGATGAGGGCGGCGACGAGGAACCAGCTGGGGGCGACGTAGACGGGCACGCCGAAGGGGCGGCCCATGAGGATGCCGCCGCCGCTCTCGCGCGGGCGCTTCGGCCTGCGGTCGCCGGGCCCGTCCTCGGTTCCGGCGCCCCCGCTGCCGGACCGGCCCTGCCCGCTGTTGTCCACGGTGTCCCCTCGTCGGTGCGGCCCCCGCACCCGTGGTGCGCTCTCACGATCATGCAGTGCGAGGAGCTCTGGAGTCGATGGTATGCGTCCGGCTGTCGGTCACGGGCCGTAGGGTTCCGGTATGGGTATCGCCACTGAGAAAACCGCCGAGGGCGCGGACGAGCCGGCCGGGCAGGGGTCCGAGGGCGCCGTGGAGCGGCCGTCCGGGGCCGTGCGCCCGGCCTCGCTGTCGCCGTCGCGGGCAGGCGACTTCATGCGGTGTCCCCTGCTCTACCGCTTCCGTGTGATCGACAAACTGCCGGAGAAGCCGAGCGCCGCGGCGACCCGGGGCACGGTGGTGCACTCGGTGCTGGAGCGGCTCTTCGACGCCCCCGCCGCCGAGCGCACCGCGCCGCGGGCGAAGGGGCTGGTGCCGGGCGAGTGGGAGAAGCTGCTGGCGGCGAAGCCGGAGCTGGCGGAGCTGTTCCTGCGGGAGGACGGCTCGCACGACGCGGAGCGGCTGGCGACGTGGCTGGCGGACGCGGAGCGGCTGGTCGAGCGCTGGTTCACGCTGGAGGACCCGACGCGCCTGGAGCCCGCCGACCGCGAGCTCTATGTGGAGACGGTGCTCGACGGCCCCGACGGCGGGCTGACCCTGCGGGGCTTCGTCGACCGGGTGGACGTGGCGCCGTCGGGCGACATCCGCATCGTCGACTACAAGACGGGCAAGGCCCCGGCCCCGCAGTACCGGTCGGAGGCCCTGTTCCAGATGACGTTCTACGCCCTGGTGCTGTGGCGGCTGCGCGGCCGGGTGCCGCGCCGGCTCCAGCTGGTGTACCTGGGCAGCGGTGACGTCCTGACGTACGACCCGGTGGAGGCGGAGCTGCTGGCGGTGGAGCGCAAGCTGCGTGCCCTGTGGGAGGCCATCCGGCTGGCCACGGACACCGGCGAGTGGCGGCCCCGGCCGACGAAGCTGTGCGGCTGGTGCGACCACCAGGCCGTCTGCCCGGAGTTCGGCGGCACTCCCCCGCCGTATCCGCTGCCCGTCGTGGCGCAGCGGACCGGGCAGGTGGCCCCCGCCGAGGCGGCGCAGGGCAGAATGGACGCGGTCTAACGAAGGAGTTCACGTGGCGATCCGCGTCCTGCTGGTCGACGACCAGCCGCTGCTGCGCACCGGCTTCCGGATGATCCTCGAGGCGGAGCCGGACCTCGCGGTCGTCGGCGAGGCCGGGGACGGTCTTCAGGCGCTCGACCAGGTGCGGGCGCTGCAGCCCGATGTGGTGCTGATGGACATCCGGATGCCGCGGATGGACGGCGTCGAGGCCACCCGGCAGATCACCGGCCCGGAGCGGAACGGTCCGGCGAAGGTGCTGGTGCTGACGACCTTCGATCTGGACGAGTACGTGGTGGAGGCTCTGCGGGCGGGGGCCAGTGGCTTCCTGCTGAAGGACGCGCCCGCCAATGAGCTGGTCCAGGCGATCCGGGTGGTGGCGGGCGGCGAGGCGATGCTCGCGCCGAGCATCACCCGGCGGCTGCTGGACAAGTACGCGGGCCATCTGCCGTCGGGCGAGGAGCCGTTGCCGGACACGCTGCACACGCTGACCGACCGCGAGGTCGAGGTGCTCAAGCTGGTGGCGCGCGGGCTGTCGAACGCGGAGATCGCGGCGGATCTGTTCGTCAGCGAGACCACGGTGAAGACGCACGTGGGGCACGTCCTCACCAAGCTCGGGCTGCGGGACCGGGTGCAGGCCGCGGTGTACGCGTACGAGAGCGGCCTGGTGCGGCCGGGCGCGCAGTAGTTCTCGTGGTCTTCCGGGGGCTTCCCCGCGTCCCTCACGGGGCGCGGGGAAGCCCCCGGTCGCTATTTGGCGGCCTTCGCGATCTCCCAGAAGCGGAAGACCGTCGACGCGTCGAGCGTCCACTGGAGGCCGGAGATCCGCTCGTTCGCGACGGCGTACTGCTTGCCCTGCCAGAGCGGGAGGATCGGCAGGTCCTGCGCGACGGCGGTCTGCACCTTGGCGAAGTCGCCGACGGTCGCCGTGCGGCTGCCCTCGGCGGCGGTGGCCAGTATGCGGCCGTTGATGTCCTTGGAGTCGTAGTTGTTGGAGAGGACGTTGTTCTCGCCGAAGAAGGGCGCGGTGAAGTTGTCGGGGTCCGGGTAGTCGGGGACCCAGCCCTTGACGTAGACGCCGTACTTGCCGGCCGTGATGCCCTGGTCGTACTCCTCGAACGGGACGGTCTTGACGTCCGCCTCGAAGAGGCCGCTCTTGTTGAGCTGGCGGGCGATCTCCTCGAACTCGGGGACGGTGCCCGGTCCGTAGCGGATCGGCGTGGCCCAGAGGGTCAGCTTGACCTTGTCCTTGATGCCCGCGGAGCCGAGGGCGGCGGCGGCCTTGTCGGGCTGCGGGTGGTCGCCGTAGGAGTCGAAGAACGGGGTCTTGTGACCGGTGATGCCGGCGGGAACGATGGAGTAGAGGGGCTCCGCGGTGCGCTTGTAGACGTCACGGACGAGCGCGCTGCGGTCGACCAGGTAGGCGATCGCCTTGCGGACGGCGGGCTTTCCGACCACCGGGTCCTTGGTGTTGAAGACCAGGTGCTGGACCTCGGCGCTGCTGCCCTCGACGACCTTGAGCTGCTGCTTGCCGCCGCTCGCGGCGTCCAGGTCGGCGATGTCCTTCATGGCGAGGCCTCGGTAGGCGAGGTCGATGCCGCCCTTCTGGACCGCGCTCTTCAGCCCGGCCTGGTCGCCGTGGAAGAACTTCATCGTGAGGCCGCGGTTCTGGACCTGGCCGACGGACCCCTTGTACGAGGAGTTGACCGAGAAGACGGCCTGCTTCTTGTCGAAGGAGTCCAGCTTGTAGACGCCGGAGCCGACGGCCTTGCCGTCCGTCCGGAGCCGGTCCGCCGGGTACTCCTGCTCGTCCACGATGGACCCGGCGCCCGACGCGATCTTCTGCGGGAAGGTGGCGTCGGACCGGTTCAGCTGGAAGACGACCGTGGCCTTGTCCGGCGTCTTGATGTCCTGGATCGAGGACAGCAGCGCGGCCGCCGGACCCTGCTTGTCATTGATCTTGAGGGTGCGGCGGAAGGAGAAGGCGACGTCCTCGGAGGTGAGGTCGTGGCCGTTGCTGAACTTCAGCCCGTCCCTGAGCCTGCACTGGTAGGTCTTGCTCGTCTCGTCCTGGAACTTGCAGCTCTCCGCCGCCTCCGGCTGGGGAGTGGTGCTCCCCTTGGGGAAGCTCAGCAGCGACTGGAACACGTTGTTGAACAGCAGCCAGGAACCCGGGTCGTAGCCCGAGGCCGGGTCGGTGGCGAGGACGTCGTCGGACATCCCCATGACCACCGATTCCCCGGTGCCGCCCGCCTTGCCGTCTTCCGAACCGCACCCGGTGAGCAGGGCGGCTGCGAGCCCCGCGCCGAGCGGGGCGGCAAGCCACTGATCACGTTTCCTCACGTGCACGTTCCTCACAGTTCCTTGATCGTCTGAAGAGATCTCCGGCAGAACCGGTCTGACGAGCCTGTCAGTGCCTCACACGCCGCGGCTCAGCTCCCAGGGCTGCATCTCGGAGGCCGAGTTGAGCGCCCACTCGGCACCGGTGATGTTCTCCCGGGCCGCCACGTACTGCTTCCCCTGCCACAGCGGCAGCACCGGCACGTCGTCGGCGACGATGTCCTGCGCCTGCTGGAAGAACTTGGCCGCGGCCTCGCGCTGCGGGGTCTCGCGGGAGTCCGGGATCAGCTGGTTGGTGATCTTGGTGTTCTGGTACGGGGAGCGGAGGAAGTTGTCCTTGCCGAAGAACGGCGCGACGAAGTTGTCTGGGTCCGGGAAGTCGGGGAACCAGCCCATGCCGTAGACGGCGTACTTGCCCTTCGCAGCCTCCGGCCGGAAGTCCGCCCACTTGACGCCCTGGATCTTGGCGTTGAACAGCTGGCTGTCGTTGAGCTGCTGCTGCAGCGACTTGAACGCCTTGCCGGTCGCCTCACCGTAGTGGTCGTCGGTGTAGGTGAGGGTCAGCGGCACCGGGGTGGTGATGTTCGCGGCCCGCAGGATGGCGCGGGCCTTGTCGACGCTGGGGTCCCCGTACTTGTTGGAGAAGGAGTTCTGGTGGCCGGTGATGCCGGTGGGGACCAGCGAGTACAGCGGGTCGTTCGTCCGCTCGTAGTCGTCGCGGGCCAGCGCCTGGCGGTCGATCAGCTGGGCCATGGCCTGCCGCACGGCCTTGTTCTTCACCGTGGGGTCCTCGGTGTTGAACGCCAGGAAGCTGATCTCCTGGCCGGGCGCCTCGATCAGCTTGACGCCCTTGGGGGCGGTGACCCGCATCCGGCCCAGCTGCTCGGGCGACAGGGTGCGGTTCATGACGTCGATGTCGCCGTCCTTGAGCGCCTTCTCCATCGACTTCGCGTCGTCGTAGAAGCGCATCTCGAACTTGTCGTTCTGAAGCTCGGCCGAACCCTGGTAGCCGGAGTTCTTGGCGAAGGACGCCTTGACGACCCGGCCGTCCTTCTCCTCGGTCTTCAGGGTGTACGGGCCGGAGCCGACCACCTTGAAGCCGTTGTTGAGCTCCTTCTTGGAGTAGACCGCGTGGTCGACGATGGCCGCCGCCGGGGTGGCCAGCTTCTGCGGGAAGGTCGCGTCGGGCGCCTTCAGGGAGAAGACGACCTCCAGCTCGCTGGGCGTCTCGACCTTGTCGATGTTGCTCAGCAGCGAGACCGGGCCGTTCTCGAAGTTGATGGCCTGCGCGCGCTCGATGGAGAACTTCACGTCCTCGGCGGTGAGCGCGTGTCCGTTGGAGAACTTCAGTCCGCTGCGCAGCGTGCAGCGGAACTGCTCGTTCTTGCGGTCCCCGAAGGAGCACTTCTCGGCGGCGTCACCGACCGGATTGGCTCCGGAGCGGGGCAGCCGCAGCAGGGTCTGGAAGGTGCTGTGGAGGACGTTCCAGGCGCTGATGTCGTACGCGGCGGCGGGGTCGAAGGGCGCGGGGGCGTCCGTCGTCTCCTCGAAGCGGTCGGTCGTGCCGATGACGATGGCGCCCTTGCCCTTCGCGGCTCCGTCACTCCCGCCGCAGGCGACGAGCACGGGGGCCATCAGGGCTGCCACGGTCGGCAGCGCCAACGTCTTGCGATTCATTGTGCGGGGTTCTCCCTGTGGTGCGATCGGTTCCCGGGACGATACCGACGGCGGTCGCGTCGGCCCATGGGCAGCCGTGAAGTTCTCGCGAAGAGATTAGTGCGCGGGGCCCCGGTGACCGGAACACGGTGAAGTTGATGCGCTATCACGCCGCGATAACGACCGGCAGTTCACGGATATCAGGACGGGGGAACGATTCGCGCACCAGCTGACCAATCAGGACACAAGGGTGCTCTTCCGCCCCACCGGGGGTACGGGAGAGTGATCGACACCCCACGCAACGCCCCTTGACCCGGTGACGAAACTCACTCCGGCGAAGTCCCGGACGGCCAGGGGAATTCGGCCACCGCATTAGACGCGGAAAACCACCGCCCCGGCGCCCGGAGTTCGCGGGCATTCACCGGGACACGCTCGGTGCACGCGTCAGTGCATTCCCGTCATCAGGCCGCGCAGAAAGGGGAGATCGACTTCCTCCAGGGAACCCACGACCGTGCGCCCGCCGGCGGACGGGATCGGGGCCACCGACGGCACCGCCACCACCCGGCAGCCCGCGGCCTCCGCGGCGGTCACCCCGGTCATGGTGTCCTCCACCACGGCGCACCGCGCGGGGTCCACGCCGAGCCGGGCGGCCGCCAGCAGATAGGGGTCCGGGTGCGGCTTGGTGCGCTCCATCTCGTCGCCCGCGACGGTCAGCGTGAAGTTCTCCGCGCCGAGGGTGTGCAGTACCCGGTCGATGATCTCCCGGTGCGAGGCGGAGACCAGCGCGGTCGGCACGGAGTGCGCGGCCAGCTCGGCGAGCAGCCGCCGGGCGCCCGGCATCAGCGGCACCCCCTGGCCGATCATCTCGGAGAAGCGCGAGTTCAGCAGGGCGGTCAGCTCGGCCAGGGCGATCTTCGCGCCGGTGGCCTGGATGAGGAAGGAGGCGCTGCGCGTCATGGGCCCGCCGACGACCACCGCGCGGTACTCCTCCAGGAGCCGGTGCCCCAGCTCGGCGAAGACCGCGACCTCCACCTCCCACCAGAAGCCCTCGGTGTCTACCAGGGTGCCGTCCATGTCGAGCAGGACGGCCTGGAGGACCGGGCCTGCGGCCGGACGGGTCTCGACGGCGGGGATGCTGCTGGTCATCGGGGCACACCTCCTGAGGGGGGCGAGAAGGCCGGCCCGGGGCGCCCCCCGAAAGGGCGTCCGGACCGGCCTTCACCGGACCGACAAGTGTACGGCGGAGCGCCCGTCCCGTCGCTTCGATATCCGTCGCCCGGCGGGGACCCGGACCGTACCGGCCCGGTCCCCGCCGGCTCCCGTCAGCTCTCGTCCTTGGGGCCTTCCGGCTCCTCCTCGGCGGCCGGGCCGCCCTCACCGTCCTTGGCCGGGGGCCGCTGCGGGCGGGTGCGGCCGCTGGAGGTGTCGCGCAGGTACGAGCCGTCCGGGAGCCCCGGCCCGTCGGCGGGACCGCCGGGCTGGCCGTCACGGCGGCGCAGATAGCGCTCGAACTCGCGGGCGATGGCCTCGCCCGAGGCCTCCGGGAGGTCGGCGGTGTCCCGCGCCTCCTCCAGCGACTGGACGTACTCGGCGACCTCGCTGTCCTCGGCGGCCAGCTGATCCACGCCGAGCTGCCAGGCGCGGGCGTCCTCCGGGAGCTCGCCCAGCGGTATCCGCAGGTCGATCAGGTCCTCCAGGCGGTTGAGGAGCGCCAGGGTGGCCTTCGGGTTGGGCGGCTGGGAGACGTAGTGCGGCACGGCCGCCCACAGGCTCACCGCCGGGATACCGGCGTGGGCGCACGCCTCCTGGAGGATGCCGACGATCCCGGTCGGGCCTTCGTAGCGGGACTGCTCCAGGTCCATGGTGCGGGCCAGATCCGGGTCCGAGGTGACCCCGCTGACCGGCACCGGCCGGGTGTGCGGGGTGTCGCCGAGCAGCGAGCCCAGCACCACGACCAGCTCCACGCCCAGCTCGTGGGCGAAGCCCAGGATCTCGTTGCAGAACGAGCGCCAGCGCATGCTCGGCTCGATGCCCCGGACCAGCACGAGGTCGCGCGGGTTCGTACCCCCCGTGCGCACCACGGACAGCCGGGTCGTCGGCCAGGTGACCTTGCGCACCCCGCCGTCCAGCCAGATCGTGGGGCGGTTGACCTGGAAATCGTAGTAGTCCTCGGCGTCGAGGGCGGCGAACACCTCGCCCTTCCACTCCCGGTCCAGGTGCGCGACCGCGCTGGAGGCGGCGTCACCGGCGTCGTTCCAGCCCTCGAAGGCACAGATCATGACCGGGTCGATCAGCTCGGGAACCCCCTCAAGCTCGATCACCCAGCGCCTCCTTCCGACCGGGGCGGACAGGTCCTTACCACCGGTTGCAGTTCTATGCAGTGTTTGTTCGGGGTCAATCGGGGTCGCCCGGGGGTGGTGCCGGATCGTGCCCCGTTGTCCGGGGCGTTTCCCGGCAGCGTTCCCCCCGCCGTGCGACCCCTAAGACTACGACTTCCGCGCCCCCCGTTCGCAGCCCCTGTGCAGGCACTTCCTCACCCCTTCGTCCCCCAGCCGTTCCGGTAGGCGCGCCAGTCCTCCTCGGTGGCCGCGAAGTCCACGTAGAGGGCGAGCCCGAAGCGCTGCCGCGCGCCGTTCTCGCGGGTCAGCCCCAGCCGGGCGCCGCGCACGGCGGCCGCGGCCGTCTCCGCGTGCCCGTGGTGGCCCAGGTCGTCGGTGTGGAAGAAGGGCAGGCCCATCAGCAGGTCGACGCCGGGCGGGGTGACCTGGAGGGCGAGCGCCGTCTGCCGGGCGACATAGCCGCCGTAGAGGCTCTCGACCGGCAGGGCGGTGTCGTACGACATGACCGCGATCTGGTCCGTGCGCCGGGCGACCTGGCCGAAGTACTTCTGGGTCCACCACTTCGGGCTGCCCATCAGCCGGGCGGCCCGGTGCATCGAGGGCAGCGGGTCGATCTGCTGGGCGGCGACCGAGAGCACCCCGCCGCCGGAGCGCACGGCCGGGTGGAGGGCGTCGAGCAGGGTGAGGAAGGAGCGGTCGTCGGACCGTACGGGCTCGACGTCGAGGTGGACGCCCTCGAACCCGGCCCGCAGGACCTGCCGGGAGCTCTCCACGACCGCGGCGCGCGCGGGCGCCGAGTCCAGCCGGAGCCCGTCCGTGCCCTCTCCCCCGCGCACCAGCTTGTCGCCGAGCCATGCCTGTACACGTACCCCGGGCAGCTCCCGGTGCACGGCGTCGACGAGCCATTTCGCGCGCGGGTACGCCGAGGCGGGCAGGGTGCCGTCGTGTTCCAGCGGCCCGGCGTGCACATACAGGTCGCGCAGGCCCGTGCCCGCGATCCGGCGCCCCAGTTCGGCGAGGTCGGCGTCGCCCTTGCGGCCGTCGACCCAGGCGTGGCCCAGCCAGACCGCGTCCCGGCCGCGGGTGACCGCGTCGTCGGAGGGCGCCCCCGCGTAGGCCGCCCGCAGCGCGCTGCCCGCCAGGACGAGCGGCACCAGCAGGACGAGGGCCAGGGCGAGCGCGACGCGCACCGCCAGTCGCCTGCTCGGGCGCAGGCGGCGCGGCGCGGTCAGCAGATTCCGGACATCCGGCCGTCGCATGG
This sequence comes from Streptomyces sp. NPDC002537, assembly GCF_053594975.1. Classification (NCBI taxonomy): domain Bacteria; kingdom Bacillati; phylum Actinomycetota; class Actinomycetes; order Kitasatosporales; family Streptomycetaceae; genus Streptomyces; species Streptomyces sp. NPDC002537. Next base: position 54,260 of record NZ_JBSFWT010000027.1, on the reverse strand, counting down.
TGAAGATCCGCCCCCTTTTTCCCATGGTGACGCGATCTCGGCGCATTCGGTTGCGGCCCCGGACGGCACCGAGGGGAGAGACGGCCGATGGCGTCTCTCCCCTCAGCGGGCTTCGGTGCGGCTCAACCGGCCTCACCAGGGCGCGGTGTCAGCCCTTGTCGTTGAGCATGCCCTTGACCCGGGTACGCACGTCCTCGGTGTCCAGACCGCGGATCGTGAGGGTCGTACGGCGGCGCAGGACGTCGTCCACCGTCTCCGCCCACTCGTGGTCGCGGGCGTAGACGACCTGGGCCCAGATCTCCGGGCCGTCGGGGTGGATGCGCTCGCCGAGCTCCGGGTTCTCGTTGACCATGCGGGCGATGTCGAAGGACAGCGAGCCGTAGTGGGTGGCGAGGTGACGGGCCGTCAGCGGGTCCATGCGGCTGCCCGGCTCGCGGTCCACGAGCAGGCGGTGGGCGACCGCGTTGGGGTTGGCGACGCCCGGCAGCGGGGTGCGGCGGACCAGACTGGAGATGGGCTCCATGTCCTCGGTCAGCGGGCTGCCCGGGACCTTGGCGAGCTTGGCCATCACCGTGCGGCCGATGTGGCGGTAGGTGGTCCACTTGCCGCCCGCGACAGACAGCATGCCGCCCTTGCCCTCGGAGACGACCGTCTCGCGCTTGGCCTGGGCCACGTCGCCGGGGCCGCCCGGCAGCACGCGCAGACCGGCGAAGGCGTACGTCATCAGGTCGCGGTCGAGGTCCGCGTCCTGGATGGAGAACGCGGCCTCGTCCAGGATCTGCTGGATGTCGGCCTCGGTGGCCGACACGTCCGCCGGGTCGCCCTCGTACTGGGTGTCGGTGGTGCCGAGGAGGAGCTGGTCCTCCCACGGCAGGGCGAAGGTGATGCGGTACTTGTCGATCGGGGTGGCCATGGCGGCCTTCCACGGCGACTTGCGCTTCATCACGATGTGCGCGCCCTTGGAGAGGCGGATCGACGGCGCGGCGCCCTTGTCTTCCAGCTTCCGCAGGTGGTCCACCCACGGGCCGGTGGCGTTGAGGACGACGCGCGCGTCGATGCCGAACTCCGTACCGTCCGTACGGTCCTTGAGCTCCGCGCCGGTCACCTTGCCGTGCGTGAAGCGCAGGCCGGTGACCTCGGCGTGGTTGAGGACGACCGCGCCGGACTCGACGGCCGCGCGGACCGTCATGACGGCGACGCGGGAGTCGTTCATCTGGTGGTCGTAGTAGACCGCCACGGCCTTGAGGTTGTCCGTGCGCAGACCAGGGTTGTCGGCCTTGGCCTTGGCCGGGGAGATCACCTTGCCGACGCCGTCGCCGAAGGCGGACAGCGCGGAGTAGGCGAAGACACCGGCGCCCAGCTTGGCGGCGCCGACCGGGCCGCCCTTGTAGACCGGCAGGTAGAAGGTGAGCGGGTTGACCAGGTGCGGGGCCACGTCCTTGGCCAGCACCCGGCGCTCGTGGTGGTTCTCCGCGACCAGCTTGACCGCGCCGGTCTGCAGGTAGCGCAGACCGCCGTGGACCAGCTTGGAGGAGGCGGAGGAGGTGGCGCCGGCGAAGTCGCCGGCGTCCACCATGGCGACCCGCAGTCCGGACTGCGCGGCGTGCCAGGCCACGGAGGTGCCCAGGATGCCGCCACCGATCACCAGGAGGTCGTATGTCGCGTTGGACAGCCGTTCCCGGGTTTCGGCGCGGCCGGGGTTGGCGCCGGCAGCCGGGTGCGTTCCCAGGGTCGGAACGCTCTGCGGGGTTGTCATGATTACTCCTCGTCCTCGATCCAGCCCATGGTCCGCTCGACGGCCTTGAGCCAGCTCTTGTACTCGCGGTCACGCGTGTCCGCGTCCATGCGGGGGGTCCACTCGGCGGCCCGGCGCCAGTTGGCGCGCAGCGCGTCGGTGTCCGGCCAGAAGCCGACGGCCAGGCCGGCGGCGTAGGCAGCGCCGAGGCAGGTCGTCTCGGCGACCATCGGGCGCACCACAGGGGCGTCCAGGAAGTCCGAGAGGGTCTGCATCAGCAAGTTGTTGGAGGTCATACCGCCGTCGACCTTGAGCGCGGTGAGCTCGACGCCGGAGTCCTTGGTCATGGCGTCGGTGATCTCGCGGGTCTGCCAGGCGGTGGCCTCGAGCACGGCGCGGGCGATGTGCGCCTTGGTGACATAGCGGGTCAGGCCCGCGATCACACCGCGCGCGTCGGAGCGCCAGTAGGGGGCGAACAGGCCGGAGAAGGCCGGCACGAAGTAGGCGCCGCCGTTGTCCTCGACGGAGCTGGCCAGCGTCTCGATCTCGGCGGCGCTCTTGATGAGGCCCATCTGGTCGCGCATCCACTGCACGAGGGAGCCGGTGACGGCGATGGAGCCCTCGAGCGCGTAGACCGGCTTCTGGTCGCCGATGCGGTAGCCGACGGTGGTCAGCAGGCCGTTGTACGACTGGACGGGCTCGTCACCGGTGTTCATCAGCATGAAGGTGCCGGTGCCGTAGGTGGACTTGGCCTCGCCCTGCTCGAAGCAGGTCTGGCCGAAGAGGGCCGCCTGCTGGTCGCCGAGCGCGGAGGCGACGGGCACGCCGGCGAGCGCGCCGCCCTTGGCGGTGCCGTAGACCTCGGCGGAGGAGCGGATCTCCGGCAGCACGGCGGCCGGGATCTCCATGGAGGAGAGGATGCGCTCGTCCCACTCCAGGGAGCGGAGGTTCATCAGCATGGTGCGGGAGGCGTTGGTGACGTCGGTGACGTGGTGACCGCCGTCGACACCGCCCGTGAGGTTCCAGATGACCCAGGAGTCCATGGTGCCGAAGAGGATGTCGCCGCGCTCGGCGCGCTCGCGCAGGCCCTCGACGTTGTCCAGCAGCCAGCGGACCTTGGGGCCGGAGAAGTAGGAGGCCAGCGGGAGGCCGGTCTCGCGGCGGAAGCGGTCCTGGCCGACGTTGCGCCCGAGCTCCTTGCAGAGGCCGTCGGTGCGGGTGTCCTGCCAGACGATGGCGTTGTGGACGGGCTGACCGGTGTTCTTGTCCCACATCAGCGTGGTCTCACGCTGGTTGGTGATGCCGATCGCCTTGACGTCGGAGGCGGTGATGCCCGCCTTCTCGACGGCGCCGGCCACGACCTGCTGGACGTTGGCCCAGATCTCCATCGCGTCGTGCTCGACCCAGCCCGGCTTCGGGAAGATCTGCTCGTGCTCCTTCTGGTCGACGGAGACGATGCGTCCGTCGCGGTCGAAGACGATGCAGCGGGAGGAGGTGGTGCCCTGGTCGATCGCCGCGATGAACGGGCCCTGGCCGTGGGTGCCGGTGGTGGTCATGTCTCGTGTGCTCCTGGAAGTCAAAGGTCTCGGCGGGTGCTCAGTACGCGAGCTTGTGGATGCCTGCGGCGAGCGCGGCACCGACGAGCGGGCCGACCACCGGGATCCAGGCGTAGCTCCAGTCGGAGCCGCCCTTGTTCGGCAGCGGCAGCAGCGCGTGCACGATACGCGGACCGAGGTCACGGGCGGGGTTGATCGCGTAGCCCGTCGGGCCGCCGAGCGAGAGGCCGATGCCCACCACGACGAAGGCGGTCATCAGCACGCCGGTGCCGCTGACGGCCAGGCCCTTGGTGAGGCCCTGGGTGAGGATCGCGAGCACCAGCACCGCGGTGGCGATGATCTCCGTGGCGAGGTTCTGCACGACGTTGCGGACCTCGGGGCCCGTGGAGAAGATGCCCAGCACCGGACCGGCGGTCGGGGAGGCGGACTTGTCCACTATCCCCTCGTGGCCGGTGGTGGCGGCGACGATCTCCGGGTCGGTCAGGTGCGCCCGGAACTGTCCGTAGTACGTGACCCACACCAGCGTGGCGCCGATCATCGCGCCCAGCATCTGGGAGCCGATGTAGAGAGGTACGTCACTCCACTTGGTGGCGCCGTCGATGGCGAGACCGAGGGTGACGGCCGGGTTGAGGTGCGCGCCGGACGGGTGGGCGATGTACGCGCCCGTCAGGACGGCGAAGCCCCAACCGAATGTGATGGCGAGCCAGCCCGCGTTGAGCGCCTTCGAGCGCTTCAGGGTGACGGCGGCGCATACGCCACCGCCGAGCAGGATGAGCACGGCGGTGCCGATGGTCTCACCGATGAAGATGTCGGAGCTGGACACCCGCGACTCCTTTGTCCTTCGTCCAGGGGAAGGCGAACCCCGGGTCCCTCCGGTGGTCCGCGCCCTCCGAGAGGGCTGTGATCGGTCCCGCGGCAATGCCCACCATAGCGAATATTGTCGTTAGGTGTTCGACAATGCCGACCGATGAACGGCAGTTTTCTGCACGGTCAAGGACGCGTCAAGGGTTTCGTGACTGAAAAGTCCCGACCAATAGGCCGAAAACACCCGATCGATACCCGCCGGTAACCGAACCGCGACCTACGGCCGCGGACCGCTCCCCCGAAGCCCCGCCCGGCCCGCCGCCCCCTCGGGGCCGGCCGGTCAGAACGGGCCGGCGCCCAGGTCCCGGGAGACCGCGCGGGCGCAGTCCCTTACGGCCGCGACCAGTTGGGCCCGCAGCTCGCCGCTCTCGCACACCCGCTCCACGGCGCCCATGATCCCCACCGCGCCCACCGGCATCCGCCGGCGGTCGTGGATGGGGGCGGCCACCGAGGCCACGCCCGCCCAGGTCTCCTCGACGTCCGAGGCCCAGCCTCGCGCCCGGGTGAGGTCCAGCACACCCTCGAAATCGGCCAGTCCGGTCACGGTGTGCGGGGTGAACGCCTCGCGGTCGCTCTCCGCCGCCTCGCTGTGCGCCACCGGGTCGTAGGCGGAGAGCACCTTGCCCAGGGCGGTGCTGTGCAGCGGCTGCATCGCGCCGACCTCCAGCACCTGACGGCTGTCGTCGGGCCGGAAGACGTGATGGATGATCAGCACGCCCTGCTGGTGGAGCACGCCCAGGTAGACGCTCTCCCCGCTGGACCGCGCCAGGTCGTCCGCCCAGACCAGCGCCCGCGCGCGCAGCTCGTGCACGTCCAGATAGCTGTTGCCCAGCCGCAGCAGCTCCGCGCCGAGCTGATAACGCCCGGACGCCGGGTCCTGCTCGACGAACCCCTCCTGCTGGAGGGTCCGCAGAATGCCGTGCGCGGTCCCCTTCGCGAGCCCCAGCGCGGAGGCCACATCCGACAGCCCCAGCCGTCGCTCGCCCCCCGCGAGCAGCCGTAGCATCGCCGCCGCCCGTTCGAGCGACTGGATGGTCCGTGCCATCGCGCAACCTCCTCACATGCCGTTCGGCAATGCTGAACACTATCGGCCGATGCCGACCGATAGATAGCTGACGGCGAGTCGGTGGATGATCATCAAAGTGAAAGCACGCCCTGGTCAGGCCCCGATCGCCGCCGTATCAACCCGTGGACCCCCCTCCCTTCGGCGGAGCCGCCAGCTACGCTGACGGCGTGCGCCTTCTGCCGGAAGGCGCAAAGCCGACAGCCGTCGCAACCCCGGGAGCACTTCCATGGCCTCGTTCACGCCATCGACCGCAAGCACCGCCCGAGCCTCCGAACTGCGGGAGGCGCTCGCCTCCCGGGTCGTGGTGGCCGACGGGGCCATGGGCACCATGCTCCAGGCGCAGGATCCGAGTCTCGACGACTTCCAGCAGCTCGAGGGCTGCAACGAGATCCTCAACGTGACCCGCCCGGACATCGTGCGCTCGGTCCACGAGGCGTACTTCTCCGTCGGCGTCGACTGCGTGGAGACCAACACCTTCGGCGCGAACCTCGCCGCCCTCGGCGAGTACGAGGTCGCCGACCGCATCCTCGAACTGTCCGAGGCCGGTGCCCGCATCGCCCGCGAGGTCGCCGACGACTTCACCGCCCGCGACGGCCGCACCCGCTGGGTGCTGGGCTCGGTCGGGCCCGGCACCAAGCTGCCGACCCTGGGCCACGCCGCGTTCGGCAGGCTGCGCGACGCCTACCAGCAGAACGTCGAGGGCCTCGTCGCGGGCGGCGCCGACGCGATCCTGGTGGAGACCACCCAGGACCTGCTGCAGACCAAGGCCTCGGTCATCGGCGCCCGGCGCGCGATGGCGGCGGCCGGCATCGAGCTGCCCCTGCTGGTCCAGGTCACCGTCGAGACCACCGGCACCATGCTCCTCGGCTCCGAGATCGGCGCCGCGCTCACCGCACTGGAGCCGCTGGGCATCGACATGATCGGGCTGAACTGCGCCACCGGCCCGGCCGAGATGAGCGAGCACCTGCGGTATCTCTCCCGGCACGCCCGCACCCGCGTCTCCGCGATGCCCAACGCCGGGCTGCCGGTCCTGGGCAAGGACGGCGCGCACTACCCGCTCTCCCCCGGCGAGCTGGCGGACGCCCACGAGACCTTCGTCCGGGAGTACGGGCTGTCCCTGGTCGGCGGCTGCTGCGGCACCACGCCCGAGCACCTGCGCCAGGTCGTCGAGCGCGTCCGCGGCATGCGGCCCACCGAGCGCGCCCCGCGCCCCGAGCCCGGCGCCGCCTCGCTCTACCAGACCGTGCCCTTCCGTCAGGACACCTCGTACCTGGCGATCGGCGAGCGCACCAACGCCAACGGCTCGAAGAAGTTCCGCGAGGCGATGCTGGCCGGCCGCTGGGACGACTGCGTGGAGATGGCCCGCGACCAGATCCGCGAGGGCGCGCACCTGCTCGACCTGTGCGTCGACTACGTCGGCCGCGACGGCGTCGCCGACATGGAGGAGCTCGCGGGCCGCTTCGCGACCGCGTCCACCCTCCCGATCGTGCTGGACTCCACCGAGGTCGACGTGATCCGCGCGGGCCTGGAGAAGCTCGGCGGGCGCGCCGTGATCAACTCCGTCAACTACGAGGACGGCGACGGCCCCCAGTCCCGCTTCGCCAAGGTGACGGCGCTGGCCGTCGAGCACGGCGCCGCGCTGATCGCGCTGACCATCGACGAGGAGGGCCAGGCCCGCACCGTCGAGAACAAGGTCGCCATCGCCGAGCGGCTGATCGCCGACCTGACCGGCAACTGGGGGGTGCATGAGTCGGACATCCTCATCGACTGCCTCACCTTCACCATCTGCACCGGCCAGGAGGAGTCCCGCAAGGACGGCATCGCCACCATCGAGGCCATCCGCGAGCTCAAGCGCCGCCACCCGGAGGTGCAGACGACCCTGGGTCTGTCCAACATCTCCTTCGGCCTCAACCCGGCCGCCCGCGTCGTCCTGAACTCCGTCTTCCTCGACGAGTGCGTCAAGGCCGGACTGGACTCGGCGATCGTGCACGCGAGCAAGATCCTGCCGATCGCGCGCCTGGACGAGGAGCAGGTGCAGGTCGCCCTCGACCTGATCCACGACCGGCGCACCGAGGGCTACGACCCGCTGCAGCGGCTCATGGAGCTCTTCGAGGGCGTCTCCACCAAGTCCATGAAGGCGGGCAAGGCGGAGGAGCTGCTGGCCCTGCCCCTGGAGGAGCGCCTCCGGCGGCGCATCATCGACGGCGAGAAGAACGGCCTGGAGGCCGACCTCGACGAGGCGCTGCGCGACCGCCCGGCCCTCGACATCGTCAACGACACCCTGCTCGAGGGCATGAAGGTGGTCGGCGAGCTGTTCGGCTCCGGCCAGATGCAGCTGCCGTTCGTCCTCCAGTCCGCGGAGGTCATGAAGACGGCGGTCGCCCACCTCGAACCGCACATGGAGAAGAGCGACGCCGAGGGCAAGGGCACCATCGTGCTGGCCACCGTCCGCGGCGACGTCCACGACATCGGCAAGAACCTCGTCGACATCATCCTCTCCAACAACGGCTACAACGTCGTCAACCTCGGCATCAAGCAGCCCGTCTCGGCGATCCTGGAGGCGGCGGAGGAGCACCGGGCGGACGTCATCGGGATGTCCGGCCTCCTGGTGAAGTCCACCGTGATCATGAAGGAGAACCTGGAGGAGCTGAACCAGCGCAAGCTGGCGGCCGACTACCCGGTGATCCTCGGCGGTGCCGCGCTCACCCGCGCCTACGTCGAGCAGGACCTGCACGAGATCTACGAGGGCGAGGTGCGGTACGCCCGCGACGCCTTCGAGGGCCTGCGGCTGATGGACGCCCTGATCGCCGTCAAGCGGGGGGTGCCGGGCGCGGCGCTGCCGGAGCTGAAGCAGCGGCGGGTGCCGAAGCGGGCTTCCGCGGTGGCGGTCGTCGAGGAGCCGGAGGGTTCCGTGCGCTCCGATGTCGCGACCGACAACCCCGTGCCCGAGCCGCCGTTCTGGGGCACCCGGGTCGTCAAGGGCATCGGCCTGAAGGACTACGCCTCCTGGCTGGACGAGGGCGCGCTCTTCAAGGGCCAGTGGGGCCTCAAGCAGGCCCGCACCGGCGGCCCGACGTACGAGGAGCTCGTCGAGACCGAGGGCCGCCCCCGGCTGCGCGGCTGGCTCGACAAGCTCCACACGGAGAACCTCCTCGAAGCGGCCGTCGTCCACGGCTACTTCCCGTGCGTCTCCAAGGGCGACGACCTGATCCTCCTGCACGAGGACGGCACCGAGCGCACCCGCTTCACCTTCCCGCGCCAGCGCCGCGGCCGCCGGCTGTGCCTCGCGGACTTCTTCCGCCCCGAGGAGTCCGGCGAGACCGACGTCGTGGGCCTCCAGGTCGTCACCGTCGGCTCCCGCATCGGCGAGGCCACGGCCGAACTGTTCGCCTCCGACTCCTACCGCGACTACCTCGAACTCCACGGCCTCTCCGTCCAGTTGGCCGAGGCCCTCGCCGAGTACTGGCACGCGCGCGTCCGCGCCGAGCTGGGCTTCGGCGGCGAGGACCCGGCCGACGTCGAGGACATGTTCGCCCTGAAGTACCGCGGCGCCCGCTTCTCCCTCGGCTACGGCGCCTGCCCCGACCTGGAGGACCGCGGCAAGATCGCGACCCTCCTGGAGCCGGAGCGCATCGGCGTCCACCTCTCGGAGGAATTCCAGCTGCACCCGGAGCAGTCGACGGACGCGATCGTCATCCACCATCCGGAGGCGAAGTACTTCAACGCGCGGTGAGGACCACCGGCCGGGGGCCTTTCAGCCCTCGGCCTCGGTCAATTCCCTTCAGGCACGGCATCCGGACCAGGGTCTCCAGCGACGCGGCCGCCTTCAGAAACAGGGAGCTGTAGATGTCCCGCCCCAGCCCTTCGGCATGTGGCTGTGAGCGGGGACACGGTGAACTGTGCGCGGTGGCGCTTCAGTCGGGGAAGAGCTGGAGGTGGATGGCGAGGACGCCGAGGGCTTCCTTTTCGGGTGGGTAGATGTTGCGGCAGGCGGACAGCAGGTCGTCCCGCGTCATGTCCTCGCTGCCGATCGTGGCGTTGTCCTCGGCGTCCAGCATGGCCTCGAAGGACGGGTACTGGTTGACCTTGGTGACGCGGGTGCGGACGGAGGTGTCGCATGAGGTGAACCGCAGCACTTGGCCCGGGGTGAGCTTGCGCATGCTGGGGTATCCGACGCGGACCTCGATGGTCTTGCGGCCTTCGGCGATCAGTTCCAGGTAGGGCTTGCGGATGTTGATCACGCGTTCGTCGGCATCCGGCTCGGCCATGCGGGTCTCTCCTTCACTGGACGGTGGGTAGCGCGGAGCGGGCGGCCGGAGCTGCGGCGGTGAGGCGCTCGCGCAGGCCCTCCACAGCGGGCTGCCGGGGATAGCAACGGGTGAGGAAGGCCGCCAGGTCGCCGGCCCGGCCCAGGACGGAGTCCACGACGCGGGCGGAGTCCAGGGCCTGGTGCCCGAGGACCACGGCGTCGTCGGGGTCGCCGAGCTGGGCATGGGCAAGCGCGAGGTCGATGCGGGCGATGGCTTCACGGCTGGGCGAACGGGAGGCCGCGGGCGCCGATTCGTAGACGGCCAGCGCGTGCTCGGCATGGCCGCGGGCTGCCTCGGCCTGGCCGAGCCAGATGCAGGCGGTCGCCGGATACGAGGTGAGCGCGTACTCGGCCAGTGGTGCGATGTCCATGCCGAAGCGCCGGAGCGGGCGGGGAGGCAGCAGCCGATAGGCGTCCTCAGCGGCCTGGAAGGCCGTGGTGAACCCGTCGGCATCGCCGTCGGCGGCGGCTGCGCGGGCTGCCTGGGCGTGCAGCCGTACGGTCAGCGGGTGGTCGGCCGGGGCCTCGGTGAGGCCTTTGAGAGCGGCTTGGCGGGCCTTGGCGGGGCGGTGCTGGTAGAGGTTGATGGAGGCTGCGGCGTCCATCGCCCACGCGCACAGCTGCCCGTGCCCGGCCTGCCGGCCGTGGGTGAAGGCATCGGCGGCGAACGCCAGGCCGGCGCGGGCGTCGCCGAGGTCGTGAGCCAGCCACGCCAGGAGTTCGGAGAGCCAGCCGGCGAAGGCGAACAGCTCGCGGCCCTGCCGATGGGTGTGGTTGCCCCGCAGCATGGCGTCGACTTTGCGGCGGTAATCCAGCACGGCGTCGAACACCAGATGCGGGGGCTTGAGCGAGTAGGCGTGGTTGAACTCAGTGACAGCCAGATCCAAATGATCGAGGGTGCCGGAGCCGAGGGCGGTCGCCTCTGCCTGGCGAGTGAACTCCATGGCCTCGGCGGCCGCTTGTTCCAGGATGAGTGCGGCGGCTGCCGGTGCGGCCAGGGCCAGTCCGGCGAGTTTCACCGCGTCACGGCGCTTCGTCTCGTCCACCTCCGCCCCGGTGTTCGGGCTGGTTCCGCTGGCACTTGCCTGCCCTGCGGGGAGTGTCGCACTCGCCTTGGGCCCGCCCCAAAGTGGATCAGTGGACCTCGGTGAGTAGTCGTTGGCGAAGCCCAACTGCACGGGGTTGGTGGTGAACAGGCGGCACAGCAGGTCCTGATAGTCCGCACTGGGCGGATGGCCGGCCTCCCAGTCCTTCCACGACCGCTCGGCCAGACCGACCTTGGAGAGCTGTTCGCGTTCGACGAGATCATGGACGGCCTCCACTGCCTGGACGACGGTCCAGGCCATGGCCAGGCGGCGGCACTTGAGGCGGTGGTGCCCGCAGTGGGCCTCGATCTCTACCGCGATGGCCGCGACCAGCTCGGGTGGCACCACCTCGGGCGAACCAGCCCGGCCGAGTGCGCGTTCCCGCAGGCGCTTCCCGCAGGAGACGTCATGGACCGGACTGCTCGGTGTCGTGCCTGTCACGTTGGCCTCCCCCGCCGGGCGCGGACCAAGGTCCCGGACGCGCCGCCGAAGATTGCTTGCCTAACCCCTGCACTGGCCAAACCTTCCCGTTGCGGGCGGTCCGACCGCCCGCAACGGGCGACAGCGCCGCCTATGAGGGGCGGGCACCTCTCACTACCAGCGCAAACGCGGCCGGACCAGTCTGATGCCCAGGCGCCGCGTCCGGCCGACGCACCTCCCCACCGGCTGGGCTCCCCCTAGAGCAAGGCGAGGACACCGGCCGGACGCGAGCGCCCTCCACCCCCAACCTGCACCGCCCCCCCTGCCCACTGGGCGGGGGCGATGAGACGTGAGAGAGAAATGATGAGGGATCACCCGTCCACTGGGGCGCTGTCCGATCAGATCGCCCAGCTGGTGAGGCTGGAGCCGGCCCGGGTCGAGCGGCTGCGGCACGAGGCCCTGACCGCGCCGGCGCCCTGGAAGGCCGAGTACGGCGACTACCAGTCGGGCGGCTGGTGGACGACGTCGCTGATGAACGCCTCCGGCAAGGCGGCCGACGTCACGATCACCGACTGCACCGCGAAACCCACCGCCTTGCTGGAGCAGATGCCCGCCACGGCCGAACTGCTGGCCGAGCTGAGTCTCTCCTACATGTGGGTACGGCTCGCCCGACTGGAGGCGAACGCGTTCCTCTGGGAGCACCGCGACTACGACGAGCTCACCCACGCCGAGCGGCACCGCCTGCACATCCCGCTGCACACCAACCCCTCCGCTTTCCTGGTCACCGGGGGCACGAAGGTCCACATGTCCGGCGGGCGGATCTGGCGGCTCACCCCGACCTTCACGCACGGGGTCTGCAACCTCCTGGGACCGGAGCGGATCCACCTGATCGCCGACGTCTACGCGGACGATGCCTATCGGAACCTGGCCGGACCGGCCGAGTTGGAGGCACCGGACGCCGAGGTGCTGCCGGAGGCCTCCCAGACAGTGCTGGCGGACCGGCTCGCCGCCGCCCGGCGACTGGCCGACCTCGGCTACATCGAGGCGGCCGAACGGTTGCTGCTGCGCCTGTTCTACTCCTTCGCCCTGCCCGAGGGCACCACGTACGACCTGATCGCCGAGTTGCACACCTGCCTCGGCGACACCGAATCCAGCACCCGCTGGGCCCAGGCGAAGACCAAGCTCCTCGCGCTCACCACCTGAACACGCGAACGGTCCCTTCAACCGCTGCACCCCTTCCTGGAAGGACTGCGCATGCCCGCCACGCTCATCACCGCCCCGCCCGACCTGCGGCTGGCCGAACTCGCCGAGGCCAACCGGCCGGCGCAGCTGCCGCTGGTCACCCGCACCGCCGAACTGCTGGCCACCTCCCCGGCGGTGACCCACCTGCTGGTTCGCGGCTCGCTCGCCTCCGGCACCGCGGACCGGCTCTCGGACGTTGACCTCCTCGTCGGCATCCGCGACGACGCGCTGCCCACCTTCATTTCGGCCCTGGACGACCTGATGGCCGTCGAGGCCGGAGCCTTGCTGCCCGGCTGGCGGGACAGCATCGTCGTGGACCTGGGCGGGATCGGGTTCGTCTTCCTGGTCCCGCACGACGGGAAACTGCACCAGATCGATCTGTACCTGGCCCCCGCGTCGCAGGTCCCCACGATCCGCCGCCGCGTCGCCAGCACGATCCTGTTCGAACGTGCGCCGTCGGAGACGACCACCTCGCAGATCCGCCAGGCCAGGGAATGCGTTGCCGAGCAGAGGGCGCGGCCGAAGTCGTGCACCGAGCTACTGATCGAGCACCTGGTGCTGGCGGTGCTGCTGCACAAGCGCATCCAGCGCGGTCAGCGGTTCATCGCGTACGCCGAGTGGCACCTGCTGCACACTGCGACCAAGGACCTCATCAAGACCGCCCTCGCCCCCGCCTCCCGGTTCTGGGGCTGGTACCAGCTGCGGGAGGAGATCGCACTCACCCCGATCGGCCGGGCCTGCCTGGCCGACCTGGAGATGGCGGTCACCTCCCCGGCCGTCCCGGACGCGGCGGACGTCGACGCCGCGCTGGACCGGGTGATCGCGTTGACGAAGCGGGCCTGCCCCAGTGCGTTGGACGGCCTGCACGACGCCGTCACCGCGTACCGGACCTACCTGGAGCTGGCATGACACCGACACCGGAGGCGACGGGCAAGACGGCGGTGTTCTTCGGCGGGGTCGTCCCCGCGTCCGAGGACGAAGAGCGGATGGCCGAGGAGATCGGCATGGCCCTGGCCGGGGCCGGGTTCACGCTTCTGCACGGCGGCTACAACGGGCTGATGGAGGCCGCCGCCCGCGGCGCCGCCTCCAAGGGCGGCCAGGCGATCGCGGTCACCCTGAAGGACAAGCACCCTGAGTGGGGCGACTTCAACCCGCACATCACCGGGGAAGTCCACCTGCCCGACCTCGGCGCCCGCCTGAACCACTACCTCGCTCGCGCGGACCTCGTCGTCGCGATGGGCGGTGGCATCGGCACCCTGCACGAACTGACCGCCGCCGTCTACTACGCGGGCAACATCCGCCCCGTCCCGGTCTGGCTCACCGGCCCCACCGCCCTTCGCCTGCTGGCATTCCTCAAGCGGGAGAACTGGCTCTTCGAGTCGCCCACCAGGCCCCTGGGATTCCTCACCCCCATCGCTTCGGCGACGCTGTTTGCCACCGAACTCGCTCACCTGTCCCCGTCCGCAAAGGGGAAAGCATGACCAGGACCACGAACATCACGGCTGCCATGTCGGCCCGGATCGCCGTCGCCTGCGTGGACGGCCCCTTCACCCTCGCTGACGGCCAGGTACTGGATTCGTACTTCGACGAGTTCCGGCTCGCCAGCGACCCTCAGCTGCTGCACGACGTCGCCAAGGCGATGCACGCCTTGGTCCCCGCCGGGGCCGAGGTGCTGGCCGGTGTCGAGCTCGGTGGCATCCCACTGGTCGTCGCCCTGTCGGCGGCCACCGGCCTGCCGGCCGCCTTCCTGCGGCGAATGCCCAAACGCTACGGCTCACAGCAGCAGATCGAAGGCACACAGGTGGGAGGCCGCCGCGTCGTCCTGATCGATGATGTAGTCCGCTCCGGCAGCCAGCTGCTGGCCATGGCCCATGCTCTGAGGGTCGCTGGAGGCCACGTCTCCGACGCGCTCTGCATCTTGGAGCGGCCGCTGGGTGGCAAGGTCCTGCTGGACGAGCACGGCATCGCCCTCGGTTCGCTGCTGCGCGAAAGCGACCTGCCTGCGTCGGCCGGGGCGGTGTCATGAAGCCCGTCGTGCTGTTCGACCTGGACGGGGTGCTGCTGGACAGCCGAGCCGCGATGCTGGCCACCCTGGCCGGGGTCGCCACCGCTGCGCTCGGGCGCCGCGTCACGGTTGCGGACCTGCCGCCGGACGCGATCACCACCCCGCGCGTCGAGGTTCTGTCCGCGCTCGGCGTCCCGAACCCGGACGAGCTGTGCGAGATCTGGTGGGATCCGGCCTTGGCCACCGCTGCTGGCACCGCGCTGTTCCCTGGAACCGTGGAAGGAATCTCTGCGCTGCGGGCGGCCGGGGCTGCTGTCGGCCTGGTCACCCTCCAGACCAGAGGTCGCCTGCCCTGGCTCCTGCCGCCGGAGGTTTTCGAGCTGATGGACACCACCATCTGCCGCGAGGACGCCGAGCCCAAGCCCGCCCCCGACGGCATCCTCCTGGCCCTGGCCCGTCTCGGCGCCACACCCCGCGCGGCGCTCTTCGTCGGCGACACCCTCACCGACCGGTGGGCCGCGTTCCAGGCCGGGGCCGCTTTCGCTGGAGCCGGGTGGGGATACGCAGGCCGCCGTGCCCTCACCGAAGCTGGCTGTCCGGTGGTGCTGACGAACCCGGCTCAGATCGGCCCCGGCCTGCTCGACCTGATTCCCTCCGGGCGGGCCCCACAGCGGGTGATGACTGCATTTAGCTGAGCGATCTTGACTCCGCACCCGCTACAGTCGGTGGTGCAGCAGACCCACGTGTCTGCTGCACCACCCTGTGTGCGATGGATCTGGAGTCATGGTGTTCACCGTGGGGGCGCGAGCTATCTGCGTCGAGCTGGAGAACTGAGAACCCTCTCAGTCCCTGTTCTCGGCCCGGCTCGGCGTGTGATCTTCCCCCACCTTTCACGACTCTTCCGTGAGGCCATGCCGCCATGCGCTCGATGCAGATCCGCAGCACTTTCACCGACTTCTTCACCTCCCGCGGCCACCAGCAGGTCCCGTCCAGTCCGCTGATCCCGGACGACCCCACCCTGCTGCTCGCCAACGCCGGGATGAACCAGTTCAAGCCCTACTTCCTCGGCGAGACCCCGCCCGCCTTCCCCCGCGCCACCAGCATCCAGAAGTGCGCCAGGACCTCCGACATCGACAACGTCGGCCGCACCAACCGGCACGCCACGTTCTTCGAGATGATGGGCAACTTCTCCTTCGGCGACTACTTCAAGGAAGACGCCATCGCCTTCGCCTGGGAACTCCTCACCCAGGGCTATGGGCTGGAGAAGGACAAGCTCTGGATCACCGTCTACGAGGACGACGACGAGGCCGAGCACCTCTGGCGCCGCATCGGCGTCCCCGCCTCCCGCATCCAGCGCCTGGGCATGGAGGACAACTACTGGTCCATGGGCGTCCCCGGCCCCTGCGGCCCCTGCTCGGAGGTCAACTACGACCGCGGCCCCGCCTTCGGCAAGGAAGGCGGCCCCGCCGTCGACGGCGAACGCTACGTGGAGATCTGGAACCTGGTCTTCATGCAGTTCCAGCGAGGCGAAGGCGACAAGAAGGGCAACTTCCCCATCCTCGGCGAACTCGCCAACAAAAGCATCGACACCGGCCTCGGTCTGGACCGCCTCGCCGCGATCCTCCAGGACGCCGAGAACGTCTGCACCACCGACCTGCTGCTCCCCACCATGGACACCGTCCAGAACCTGGCCGGCCGCGAGTACCCCGGCCAGGGCGAGGAGAAGGTCTCCTTCCAGGTCGTCACCGAGCACGCCCGCTCCATGGCCTTCCTCATCGCGGACGGCGTCCTGCCCGCCAAGGACGGCCGCGGCTACGTCCTGCGGCGCCTGATGCGCCGGGCGATCCGCCACGCCCGCCTCCTGGGCATCGCCGGGCCGGTCCTCCCTGCCGCCACCGCCAGCGTGATCACCAATCTGGGTGACGTCTGGCCGGAGCTGGCCGCCCAGGCCACCCTGATCGAGCAGGTCGTCACCGCCGAAGAGGAGTCCTTCACCCGCACCCTGGCCCAGGGAACCCGGCTGCTGGACGCCGCGATCGCCCGCACCCGTGAGAGCCGGTCGGCCGCCCTGCCAGGAGAGACCGCCTTCGAGCTGGCCGACACCTTCGGCTTCCCCCTCGAACTCACCGTCGAGGCCGCCCGTGACGCCGGCCTGACCGTTGATGAGGACCGGTTCGCCGTGCTGCTGGAGGAACAGAAGAGGCGCGCGAAGGCCGGAGGCAAGGCCAAGACCACCGAGGCCCTGCGGAAGATGGACACCTACCGTGAGCTGGCCGCGCAACTGCCGCGCACCGAGTTCCTCGGATACGACCACCTCACCGCCGGGACCACGGTGAAGGGCCTGATCTCCGAAGGGACCGTCGTCACCACCGCCCCCGAAGGCGCCGAGGTCGAACTGGTCCTGGACCGCTCACCGTTCTACGCCGAGGCCGGCGGTCAGATCGGCGACACAGGCACGCTCCGCACCAGCAACGGCACTCTGCTACGGATCACCGACACCCGCTACGGCCTGGAAGGCTTCCGCGTTCACACCGCGCGCGTCCTGGAAGGCGAGATCCGTACGGGGGACGGCGGTGAGGCGTCCGTGGACGCCGACAGGCGCAAGGGCCTGATGCGGTCGCACTCGGCCACCCACATCCTCCACGCCGTCGTCCGCGCGGCCCTGGGCGACCACGCCGCCCAGCAGGGCTCACTGGTCGAGCCGGACCGGCTCCGCTTCGACTTCGCCCACTTCTCCGCCCTCAACCCCGACCAGCTCGCCCAGATCGAGACCGTCGTCAACGGCCACGTTCTCGACGACCCGGAAGTGCGGGCCTGGCACGCCGACCGCGCCGAAGCCGAGGCCGCAGGCGCCATCGCCCTGTTCGGAGAGAAGTACGGCGACACCGTCCGCATCGTCGACATCGGTGACTTCTCCCGCGAACTCTGCGGCGGCACCCACGTCGCCCACGGCTCCCAGGTCGGCACCTTCCGCCTGCTCAGCGAGTCCTCGATCGGCTCCAACCTCCGCCGTGTCGAAGCCCTCACCGGCCACGACACCCTCCGCCACCTCGACACCGAACGCCGCCTGCTGAACGAACTCGCCGGCCTGCTCGGCACCACCCGGCCCACCGATGCCCCCGACGCCCTGCGCAAGCGTCTCCAGGCGCTCGCCACGGCCCAGGAACAGCTGTCGACGCTGCGGGCCGAAGAACTGCGGCACCAGGCCGCCCTGTTCGCCGACCAGGCCGAACCGTCCGGGCGTGGCTGGATCGTCGCCCAGCGCGTCACCGGCATCGCCCCGAACGAACTGCGCGGCCTGGCCACCGACGCGGTCGGCCGTATCCACCGAGGCCCCGCCGTCGTCATCCTCGGCACCGAGCACAACGGCAAGGCCCTGATCGTCGCCGCGATCTCGCACAGCCTCCACCAGGAAGGCGCCGAGGCCAGCCAGATCCTCACCGACGCCGCCCGCACTGTCGGCGGCGGCTCCGGCGGACGCGGCCCCGTCGCCAACGCAGGCGGACGCCGCACCGAAGCCCTCGGCCAAGCCCTCGCCATCGCTGCCACTGAAGCCGGACTGCTCCTGGCCGACGGCTGAACGGGGCTCAAAGCCACCGAGCAGCACACCGGGGACCGGCTCGTCGACTCACCGATGGTCAACGCGGCACTGGCCGCCGCGCGACTGGCGGACGGGTATCCGGATCTTCTGGCCGCCAGCTCGCACATGCTCGCCATCGCGCGCGCATAGTGCTGCCGACTCCTCACGTTTGTGCTGGTGCCGCCCACGGACGGCACCAGCACAAACATTTCGTTCGTCAGTCCCGCAGCGCGACCGTGAACGCCCGGTCCGTCGGCAGGGTCCCCGTCCTGACGTGGACGACCCCGCCGCGGTCGGAGGGGTCGTAGCGCCAGCCTTCGCCCTGGGGCAGCACATGGCCGTCGAGGGTCACGGTCCGCGGAGCGGACTTGGTGTGGATCGTGAACTCGTACGGGCGAGCCGTCTGCTTGCCCCGGAAGTCGCCCTTGGAGGCGCCCACTTCGAGGGTTACGCCGTCGCGCGCCGCCCGGGTCGTCAGGGTCTGCTGGGCGTACGCGCCCCCGCGGTGGGCGCGGGTGACGCCGTCGTCCTCGTAGAGGGTGAAGGAAGAGGTGCCCTTGGGGTAGATGTCCCAGGCCAGGGGGGAGTCGGGGGTGCGGTCCTCGTACGAGCGGATGCCTGGCCACATCGGGATGTTGGCCCCGGACTTCACGAACAACGGCAGGGTGTCGAGCGGCGCCCGGTAGCCGTCCAGCGTCCTCGGGCCCTCGTAGGTGCGGCCGGTCCAGTAGTCGGTCCAGGTGCCCTTGGGGAGGTAGATGCCGTTGCGGACCTCGGAGTCCTCGTAGACGGGTGCCACGAGGAAGGACTCACCGGAGAGGAACTCGTACTTGGCGGCGTCGGAAGCCGCCTTGGGATCGTCCGGGTACTCCAGGGCCAGCGGGCGGACCGGGCCGACGCCCGTGCGGGTGGCCTCCGCCGCGTAGGTGTACATGTAGGGCAGCAGCGACTCCTTGAGCTTCAGGTACTTCCGGTTGACGGACGTGTACGGGTCGCCGTACCGGAAGGGCTGTTTGTCGCTCGGTGCCCAGCCGTCCATCGTCATCACGGCGGGCAGGAACGCCTTCCACTGCAGGTCGCGGACGTACGTCTTGGGGCTGCCGCCGAAGATGCCGTCGACGTCGCCCGTGGTGTAGGCGAGTCCGGACACGGTCGCGCCCGCGTACGTGGGGATCTGCCAGCGGATGTACTCCCAGGAGCCCTTCTGGTCGCCCGACCACTGGACCCCGCAGCGCTGCGCGCCCGACCAGCTCTCCGGCGCCCAGGTGAAGCCGCGGGCGTCGCTGTTGTCCTCGATGCCCTTGTAGGCGTCCTTGCAGCCGTCGAGGGCGAACTTGTAGCCGTCGCCGACCCAGGCGACGTCCAGTTTGGCGACCCGCTGGCCCGCCTTGACCTGGTCGGCGAGTTTCGCCAGGCCGTCCTGGGTCCACAGGCCCATCTTCGTCCTGTGCTCGCCGAGGCCCTTGCTCACGTCCGGCAGGTTCTCGTAGCCGCAGCCGTAGCCGTCGTTGACGAGCATCCAGCCGTTCGGCATGTCGGCGGCCGTGTAGCCGTCGGCCACCTTGAGGGCGTCCAGGGTGTGCCGTTCGCCGCGGTTGGCGTTGTGCAGGTAGCAGTCGGAGTCGCCGATCTCCAGCCCGTACACCGGTGGCAGGAAGGGGCGGCCGGTCAGCCTGGTGTACTGGCCGATGACGTCCTTGGCCGTGGGGCCGGCGAAGTAGTAGGCGTCGAAGCGCCGTTCCTTCTCGGTGGTCGTGACCGGGGCGCCGAAGGTGTACGTGCCGGGGGCGTAGGTGTTCCGGAAGACGCCGTAGCCCGCGGAGGAGAGGTAGTAGGGCACCGAGTTGGGGTGGCCCCCGTCGTCCCAGTTGTAGTCGACGCCCACCTCGACCGTCCTGCCCCGGTGCGAGGTGTTGCCGCGGCCGTTCTGCATCCCGGCCCCGTAGAACTGCTCGTCGGCCCCGCGGGCGAGGGTCTGCGTCGTGCTGTCCTTGTCCCAGCTCAGGCCCTTGGTCTCGGACCATACGCGGGTGCCGTCGGCCCGGTGGAGCGCGAAGCGCAGCGGGGACTTGTACGCGCGCAGGGTGACCGCCGAGGTGCTCAGCTCGTAGCGGTCGCCCTTGTCCCGCCAGCGGGTGCGGGGCGGGGGGCCGCCGCGCGGCAGCACGATGTCCTTGCCGGTCGGCTCGGTGAAGGTTCCGTCGGGGGCGAGTTCGATGCGGAACGTCTCCGGGGAGACGAAGGTGACCCGGGCCCGCGCCTGCCCGGCGCTCAGGCGGTACGCGGCCGCGCCGTCCGCCGCGAAGCCGGTGACGCCGCCGACGGTCGTCCGGGCGGGCGGGTCCTCACCGTGGGCGCTGCCGTGGGCGCTGCCGACGGGCCCGGCGAACACGGCGAGGAGGGCGGCGACGGCGACGGCCGCCCTCGGACGTATGGGTGTTCTCATGGGGGCGTGCTTAGCGGTGGCGCCGGGCACTTGGCCATGGACTCTCAGGTGTGCGCACGTGGATTTTTCCCCGGCCCCGCCCCTTCCCGGCTGTGCCGATTCGCGGCTCCGCCGCGTGAGGGGAGTCCCCGGGCCGCGGCACCGCACGGCGGGCCGGGCGGCCTACGCCCCGCCGTCGTACAGCTCCGGCAGCCTGCGGGCGGTCTCCGCGTCCGCGGGCATGCAGGCGAAAAGCTTGACGCCCGGGGCGTCCAGCGCGGCCAGCTTCACGTAGTCGAAGGTCAGCAGCCCGGCGCGGGGGTGCCGGAACTCCCGTCGGTTGGGGAGGAAGTCGGTGACGTCGTGCGCCTCCCACCAGGTGGCGAATTCGGGGCTCTCCCGGCGGAGTTCCCGGGTGAGGCGTTCGAGGCGGGCGTCGCCGACGCGGCGCTCCGCGTCCGACCGGAACTGGGCGAGGAGGTGCCGCGCCTGGCCCGGCCAGTCGACGACGAGCGTACGCAGCGCCGGGTCGGTGAACATCAGCCGCAGGAGGTTGCGCCGCTCCGGCGGGAGCCGGGCCGGGTCGCCGATGAGCCCGGCCTCGGCGCGGTTCCAGGCGACCAGGTTCCAGTCGGCGTCGAGCAGATACGCGGGGCACGGATCGAGCGCGTCGACCAGCCGTTGCAGGGCCGGGCCGGGGCCGTCGGCCGGTGCCGGCTCCGGGAGCGGCTCACCGGCCAGCGCGAACAGGTGCCGCCGCTCGGCCGCGTCGAGCAGCAGCGCGCGGGCCAGGCTCTCCAGCACCTGCCTGCTCACCGTGATCTCGCGCGCCTGCTCCAGCCACGTGTACCAGGTGACGCTGACGCCGGAGAGCTGGGCGACCTCCTCGCGGCGCAGCCCCGGCGTACGGCGCCGGGGTCCGGCGGGGATGCCCACGTCGCGCGGGGTGATCCGCTCCCGGCGCGACCGCAGGAATTCGGCGAGGGACCGTCTGCGCGCGTGGTCCTCGGAGGGCTTTCGGGGTGGTCCGGATACCGGCATAAGTGGTCACTGTAGGCCCGGACATGATCGCTGGACGATCGTGGTCATGACGCAGAATCCAGCCGTGCTCCCCGCCCGTCCGACGGCCGACGGTGGTGGTGCCTCGCCGTGGCGGGCCCTGTCCGTGGTGCTGACCGGGGCGTTCATGGCCGTGCTCGACACCTTCATCGTGCTCGTCGCGGCCCCGGCGATCCGGGCCGATCTGGGCGCTTCGGCCGCCGATGTCCAGCTCGTCCTGGCCGGGTACCAACTCACGTACGCCATCGCGCTGATCACCGGTGCCCGGCTCGGGGACCTCTTCGGCCGCAAGCGGATGTTCATGACCGGGGTGGGGCTGTTCACCCTCGCGTCCGTGGCCTGTGCCATGGCTCCCGGCGCGGGCGCCCTGATCGCCGCCCGGATGTGCCAGGGGCTGGGCGCGGCCGTGCTGTTCCCGCAGGTACTCTCGATGATCCAGGTGCTGGTACCGGCCGCGCGGCGCCCCCGGGCGCTGGGCGCCCTCGGCGCCGTGATCGGGGTGTCGGGGGCGATCGGCCAGCTGCTGGGCGGCGTCCTGGTCGCCGCGCACCTCTTCGGTTCCTCCTGGCGGCCGGTCTTCTGGGTCAACGTGCCGGTCGGGCTGCTCGCGTTGGGGCTGGCCGCGGTGTACGTCCCCGAGTCGCGCGCGGCCGGGGCCCGGCGGCTCGACCTGGGCGGCGCGGCCGTCCTGACGGTGGCGCTGTTCCTGCTCGTGGTGCCGCTGATCGAGGGGCGCGAACGCGGCTGGCCGACGTGGACCTGGGGCAGCCTGGCCCTCGCCGCCGTCGCCTTCGCCGTCTTCGGCGCCGTGGAACGCCGGGTCGAGGCGCGGGGCGGCGCGCCGCTGGTGCGGCTGCGGCTGCTGCGCGAGCGGCCGTTCGCCGTGGGGATGTCCCTCGTCGTCCTCGCCTACGCGGGCATCAACTCCTGCTTCCTCATCCTGTCGTTGACGCTCCAGGACGGCCTGGGCACGAGCGCCCTGGGCGCCGCGGTCGTCTATGTCCCCTTCGCCGCCGCCTTCTTCGCCACCAACCTGCTGTCGGCCCGGCTCGCCCGGTACGGACTGCGCGCGCTGCGGGCGGGTGCGCTCGTCACCGCGGCGGGGTACGTGGCCGTCATCGCGCTCGGCTCGGCGGGGGACGGCCTCCGCCCGTGGGAACTCGCCCTGACCCTGCTCCCGATCGGCGCCGGGAACGGTCTGCTCGTCCCTCCGCTGCTGGGCGCCGTCCTCTCCCGCGTCGTCCCGTCCGAGGCCGGCACCGCCTCGGGCGTCCTGGCTACCGGCCAGCAGGTCGGCGGCGCCGTGGGCGTCGCGGTGACGGGCGTCCTCTACTTCGGTGCCCTGGACGGAGCCCCCCGCCACGACGCCGCCGCGTACGCCCACGCGTTGGCGGTCACCACGGTCTTCCACCTGGCCCTGGCCGCGGCGGTGCTGGGCCTGCTGGCCCTCCTGCCGGAGGGGGCCTGGGATGATCGAGCCTGATCAGCGGCCTGCCGGGGGTGGGCCGGGTGCGAGTGGGGAGAGGTCGTGCTGGGAGCTTTCGATGGCCGGCGTTCCGCGAAGAAGGCCGAACGTGCCTGGAAACAGGCGGTGGCACTGCTGCGGAGGGACGACGTCGAGGGCGCGGCCACGTCCTTCGAGGAGGCCGTGGCGCACGATCCCACCGCCGCCGACGCCTGGCTGGGACTGCATGCCACGGGGCGGCGGCAGGAGGAGGCTCTCGACGCCATCATCGCGCACCCGGAATCGCTCGGCGCCCTGCGCGGGAAGTTCGGCACGCCGCTGTCGTCGTGGTTCTCCATAGGCGACTACGTCGAGGCGGAGCTCGTGATCGCGGAGGATCTGTGGCCGGCGGTCACGTATCTGGCGCTGCGCGACGGGGAGTACACGACGGCGGCCGCCCGGCTGGCCCGGCCTCCCTACGAGAACGACGAGGTCCGGTTCCTGCGCGCCCGGCTCGCCGTGCTCACCAGGCAGTGGACCGAGGTCCTGACCTGGACCCGGGCCGTCGAACAGGACGGCCCCCTCGCGGACGAGGCGGATCTCTACGCCGCCACCGCCCTCGTCTGTCAGCAGCGGTACACCGAGGCCCTGGACCTCCTCGGACCGATGCCGCGGCACGTGGGCGAGGCCTCCTTCGCGGCGGAGGTGTCCGGCCTCCGCGGCGCGGCGTTCGAGGGGCTCGACGACCCGGACGAGGCGCTGCGGCACTACCGGCACGCGTACCGCCTCGATCCGGAGCTGGACCACGTGGCGGAGGCGATCCAGGATCTGAGCGGTGAACCGGGGGAAGCGGCGGCCGAGGGCGCGCCGCTGTCCGCCGAGGAGCGCGCCGGGCTCCTCGCGGAGGCGGTGGCGACCCTGGACGCCATGGTCGGGCTGGAGCCGGTGAAGCATCAGGTCCGTACGCTCATCGCGCAGTTGCGGATGGCGGTGCTGCGGGAGGAGCAGGGGCTGCCGTCCGCCGCGCGGCCCCGGCACTTCGTGTTCGCCGGTCCGCCGGGCACCGGCAAGACCACGGTCGCCCGCATCGTCGGGAAGGTCTTCGCCGGGCTCGGGCTGCTGGAGAGCGGGCACGTGATCGAGGCGCAGCGCGTGGACCTGGTCGGCCAGTACCTCGGGGCGACCGCGGTCAAGACGACCGGGGTGATCGACTCGGCCCTGGACGGCGTGCTGTTCATCGACGAGGCATACGCCCTGGTCAACGAGGGCTACCACAGCGGCGACGCGTTCGGCGCGGAGGCCGTGCAGGTGCTGCTGAAGCGCGCCGAGGACGACCGGGACCGGCTCGTGGTGGTTCTCGCGGGCTACCGCGAGGAGATGGGCGAGCTGCTGTCCACCAACCCCGGCCTGGCCTCGCGCTTCACCACCCGGGTGGACTTCCCCTCGTACTCGGCGGAGGAGCTGGTGCTCATCGCCGAGTCCGTCGTCGCCCAGCAGGGCGACACCGTGGCCCCGGACGGCCGGGCGGCCCTCGCCGCGTGCTTCGCCGAGGCCCTCGGCCTGGACCTGGGCGAGAAGCTCGGCAACGGCCGGTTCGCCCGCGAGCTCTGCCAGAAGGCTTCCGCCGTCCGCGACCTCCGGCTGGCCACCGCCCTGGAGGGCGGCCGCACGCCGGTGCGCGAGGAGATCACGACACTGCTGGCCGAGGACATCGCGGAGGCGTACGGGGAACTGGTGGCCCCGCACCTGGAGGCGGCGCCCCGCGGGCGCTGAGGGCCGGACGGCGCGGGGCGCTCCCCCGGACGTACCGGAGGAGCGCCCCGAACACGGCGCGAGGAGCGGGCTACAGCGCCACGCCCAGCAGGGCGTCGGCGGTGCGGGACACCAGGCCCGGGGCGCCCTCGTCCGTGCCGCCGCCGGCGGCCTGGGCGGCGGCCCAGCGGTCGATGGCGGCGAGGGCGCGGGGGGCGTCGAGGTCGTCCGCGAGGGCTTCGCGGACCTCCTCCACCAGGGCGTCGGCGGACGGGCCGTCGGGGCGCGAGACGGCCGCGCGCCAGCGGGCGAGCCGCTCCACGGCCTCGCTCAGGACGTCGTCGGTCCACTCCCAGTCGGCGCGGTAGTGGTGGGACAGCAGGGACAGGCGGATGGCGGCCGGGTCGACCCCTTCGCGGCGCAGCGCGGAGACGAAGACGAGGTTGCCCCGGGATTTGGACATCTTCTCGCCGTCGAGGGCGACCATGCCGGCGTGCACGTACGCCTGGGCGTAGGGGTGCTCGCCGGTCAGGGCCTGGGCGTGCGAGGCGCCCATCTCGTGGTGCGGGAAGACCAGGTCGGAGCCGCCGCCCTGCAGGTCGAAGCCCATGCCGAGGTGGTCGAGGGCGATGGCGACGCACTCGATGTGCCAGCCGGGGCGGCCGGGGCCGAGGGAGGCCCCGTCCCAGCTGGGCTCGCCCGGACGGGCGGCCATCCACAGCATCGGGTCGAGGGGGTTCTTCTTGCCGGGGCGGTCCGGGTCGCCGCCGCGCTCGGCGGACAGCAGGCGCATCGCCTCGGCGTCGAGCCCGGAGACGCCGCCGAAGGCGGGGTCGGCGGCGACGGAGAAGTAGATGTCGCCTTCGAGCTCGTAGGCGGCCCCGGCGTCGCGCAGCCGCTCCACCAGGGGAACGATCTTCGGTATCGACTCCACGGCACCGATGTAGTGCCGCGGCGGGAGCATCCGGAGGGCGGTCATGTCCTCACGGAAGAGCGCGGTCTCGCGCTCGGCAAGGGCGGTCCAGTCCTCACCGTCGCGCACGGCCCGCTCCAGCAGCGGGTCGTCGATGTCGGTGACGTTCTGGACGTAGTGAACCTGCCGCTTGGTGTCGAGCCACACGCGCTGCACGAGGTCGAACGCGTTGTAGGTCGCCGCGTGACCCATGTGGGTCGCGTCGTACGGCGTGATGCCGCATACGTAGATACGGGCGACGGGACCGGGGACGAGGGTCACTCGTCCACCGGTCGCGGTGTCGTGGATCCGGAGGTCGCGGCCACTGCCGGGCAGGGCGGGAACCTCAGAAGCGGGCCAGGCATGCATGCCATGAGCGTAACCGGACGCATGTTCCGGATACGAACCGGATCCGGCTGTTGGCCGAATAGACCGTCTTGTACCGGGGCGCTGCGCTGTGCTTTCGGTTCGACTGCGGGTCCGTTGCCGCCTGCGGCGGGGGCGGCCTGCGGCCGCGTCCTCAAACGCCGGACGGGCTGGATTTGCGAGCGTTTCGGGTTCGACTGCGGGTCCGTCACCGCCTGCGGCGGGGGCGGCCTGCGGCCGCGTCCTCAAACGCCGGACGGGCTGGATTGTGCGGGCGTTGTCCGCAATCTGCGGGCCGCAGGCCAAAGAGCCACGGTCCGGAAATCCAGCCCGTCCGGCGATTGAGGACAACGCGGCGGAGCCGTGTTGCGGGGTCCGGGGCAGAGCCCCCCACGCGGCGGAGCCGCACATCGACACAGCCGGGAAGGGGCGGGGCCGGGGAACCGGTGCCGGTTACACCGGGGGCCAGGGGATGGCGGGCCATTGGCCGCTGGGCTCGCGGTGGCGGCCCGTGCGGAGAAGGTCCGCGACCCGCTCGCGCAGCGCGTCGATCTCCGCGGGCGTGATCAGTCCGGCCAGCCGCCCGGCCAGAGGGCTCCCGTCGGCCAGATCGGCCGAAAGTCGCCGCAGGGCCTCGACCGCCTCGCTGGTCAGCGGTTCGCCCGCCCAGCCCCACAGGAGCGTGCGCAGCTTGTCGTCGGCGTTGAAGGTCACACCGTGGTCGATCGCGTAGAGGCGGCCGTCGGCGGCGGGCAGCAGGTGGCCGCCCTTGCGGTCACCGTTGTTGATCACCGCGTCGAGCACGGCGAGGCGGCGCAGCCGCTCGTCGTCGGCGTGGACGAGCAGCGCGGTGCGCTCCTCCCCCACGTCGGCGCGGGCCACGGCCTTCCAGCCCCGGCCGGGCTCGTCCCCGTCGACGAGGGCGAGCAGCCCGGTGCCGGCGGACTCGTCCTCGGACGCCTCGATCCACAGCTGGCACATGCCCTCGCCGTACGGGCCGTCGCGCAGCACGGTGGGCGGGACGAGCCCCCAGCCCATGGCCTCGGAGAGTTCGTAGGCGGCGACCTCGCGCTGGGCGAGCGTGCCGTCGGGGAAGTCCCACAGGGGCCGTTCCCCGGCGACCGGCTTGTAGACACAGGCGGCGCTGACGCCCTCGTACTCGACCGTGCAGTAGAGGACGGCGTTGGAGGCCTCGCGGACCCGGCCGTGCACGGTCAGCTCGCCCAGGGTGAGCAGCTCGTGCGGGGTCACGCTCCGCGGCGGTATCCGTTCTGGCGCGGACATACGTGTCCCTCCGGGTCGAGCGGCAGGCTGCAGAGCGGGCACGGCGGGCGGCCGGCGTTGACGACCTCCAGGGCGCGCTTGGCGAAGGCGCGGGCCATGGTGCCGGTGAGGCGCACGCGCAGCATGGGCGGGCCGTTGGCCTCGTCCTGGAGGAGTCGCTCCTCCGCCTCGGCGAGATCCTCGTCGGTGTCGGCGTCCAGCTCGACGAGGGCCTGCGCCTCCACGATCATGCGGTCGTTCTCGCCGTCCCAGGCCAGGGCCATGGTGCCGACCCTGAACTCCTCCTCGACGGGGGTCTCCAGGGGCTTGGTGTCGCCGAGCTCGGTGGGGGCCACGGCGGGCACCGGGGCGCTGCCGCCGGTCCGCCGTACGACCTCGTCCAGCAGCTCGTCGATGCGCTCGGCGAGCGCTTCCACCTGGGCCTTCTCCAGGGCGACGCTGGTGGTGCGGCCGGCCGCGGTGGCCTGGAGGAAGAAGGTGCGGCGGCCCGGCAGCCCGACCGTACCGGCGACGAAACGGTCCGGCGGGTCATAGAGGAACACCTGACGGGGCAACGTCCTGCTCCATTTGGTTGCGGATGGTCGGAGACCGGGAGGGCCGCGGGGCGGGCCCCCCGGGGGTGCTGTTCAGGGGCGGTGCGGCGGCCGTGGCCGCGTCACCACCCTACTGCGCACGGCGATCACGGTGCTCCCGCCCCGCCTCCGACGACCCCGTCCTCCGCCGCGGCGGGCCCGCCGGCGGGCTCCTCCGCGGGGGCGAGGCCGCGGAGGTCGCCGGTGTCGCCGAGGCGCACCAGGAAGGGGCGCAGCCGGGTGTAGCGGATGGCCGTGACCGAGCAGGGGTCCACGGCGATCCGCTGGAAGAGGTCGAGGTGGGCGCCGAGGGCGTCGGCGACGAGGGACTTGATGATGTCGCCGTGCGAGCACATGAGGTAGACGGCGTCGGGGCCGTGCTCCTCCTCGACGCGGGCGTTCCAGTCCCGTACGGCGTCCACGGCCCGCGCCTGCATGGCCCGTACGGACTCGCCGCCGGGGAAGGCGGCGGCGGAGGGGTGCCGCTGGACGAGCTCCCACAGGGGCTCGTCGGCGAGTTCGGCGATCTTGCGGCCCGACCAGTCGCCGTAGTGGCACTCGCCGATCCGTTCGTCGGTGTGCAGCGGCAGTTCGGGGCGGGCCGCGAGGAGCGGGGCGAGGGTCTCCCGGCAGCGCTGGAGCGGGCTGGTGACGACGGCGGCGAGCGGCAGCTCCGCCAGGCGGCCGGGGAGGGCGGCGGCCTGGGCGGCACCTCGCTCGTCCAGGGCGATGCCGGGGGTCCATCCCGCGAGCACTCCCCCGGTGTTGGCGGTGGACCGGCCGTGCCGGACGAGGATCAACGTGGGCATGACGCCAGCCTAGGCGCTGGCCGCTGGGCACCTCCCCCCGGGCTTCTGCTGTTCCGCCGTTGCCTCCCCCAGACTCCGTCCGGGGGGACCCCCAGCGGCGGGAGCACCCTCCGGGCGCGTCCTCAAACTCCCCCAGCTACCGCTGGGAGGTGCCCCCAGGACAGGCTGGTTTTCGCGGACCGTAGCCAGCACATTCAGCCCGTCCGGCGTTTGAGGACGCGGCCGCAGGCCGCCACCGCCGCAGGAGGCAACGGTGGGCCGGTCATGCGGCGGACCCCAGCGGGAGCGACGCGGCAGAATACGTCGCGTGATCGTGGACTGCGCTATTTACCGGGACGGGCGCCGCACCGAGGGGCCCGACGACTTCTCCGACGCTCTCGCCGAGGCGCGGGCGGAGGGGCACTCCTTCCTCTGGGTCGGGCTGCACGAGCCCACGGAGGCGGAGTTCGAGCTGGTGACGAGCGAGTTCGGGCTGCACCCGCTGGCCGTGGAGGATGCCCTGAAGGCGCATCAGCGGCCGAAGTTGGAGGTCTATCAGGGCTCGCTGTTCGTCGTGCTCA
Organism: Streptomyces sp. NPDC002537; assembly: GCF_053594975.1. NCBI lineage: Bacteria > Bacillati > Actinomycetota > Actinomycetes > Kitasatosporales > Streptomycetaceae > Streptomyces > Streptomyces sp. NPDC002537. The sequence goes on along the minus strand of NZ_JBSFWT010000027.1, from coordinate 25,175 downwards.
AGCCGGTCGTGTACGACGACGCGGCGGACACGGTGACCACGAGCGAGCTGATGCTGTTCATCGGCGACTCCTTCGTGGTGAGCGTGCGGCACGGCGAGGGCAGCCCGCTCGCCGAGGTGCGTCACCGGCTGGAGCAGGAGCCGGAGGTGCTCCGGCACGGTCCGGCGGCGGTGCTCTACGCGGTGAGCGACGCGATCGTGGACCGGTACATCGAGGTGGCGTACCAGCTCCAGGCGGACCTGGAGGAGCTGGAGACGGAGGTGTTCGCGCCGGTGGGCGGGGACACCAGGAACACGGCTTCGCGGATCTACGCGTTCAAGCGTCAGGTCATGGAGTTCCGGCGGGCGTCGGGGCCGCTCGCCGATCCGATGACCCGGCTGACGGGGGCGGGGGTGCCCTTCGTCCCGGAACCTTCGCGTCCGTTCTTCCGTGACGTGAGCGACCACCTGGCCAGGGCGAACGAGTCCGCGGAGGGGCTGGACCGGCTGCTGACGGACATACTGTCCGCCCACCTGGCGCAGATGGGTGTCCAGCAGAACGATGACATGCGCAAGATCTCGGCGTGGGCGGCGATGGCGGCGGTCCCGACGATGATCGCCGGTATCTACGGGATGAACTTCGCGCACATGCCGGAGCTGCGGCAGCCCTGGGGATACCCGGCGGCGGTCGCGCTGATGGCCGGGCTGGTGTTCTTCCTGCACCGCTACTTCAAGCGGCGGGGCTGGCTGTGAGCGGCGGTCGGTGAGCGGCGGCGACGGGGCCCGCGCGTTCGGCCGAACGCGGGACGGCCGTCGGCGTGTCGAAGGCGCGGCAAAGGTGGCCGCGGAGGCGTAACCACGCGGCCGTACGGGCGTTGTGTTCTGTACCGGCCGTGGCGGGGAAGACACCCCGAGCCCCCACCACGGCCGCAGACAGGGCCCGTTACGTCAGCCCGGCCCGCTCCAGCGCGGTGACGCCGGCCCGCAGACTCGCGATCCGCTCGTCGAGGGTGAAGCCCGCGGGGGCCAGCGAGAGAGTGGTCACCCCGGCCTCGGCGTACGCCTGCATCCGGTCGGCGACGCGGGCGACGGGGCCGATCAGGGTGGTGGAGTCGATCAGCTCGCGCGGGACGGCCGCGGCGGCGCCCTGCTTGTCCCCGGAGAGGTACTTCTCCTGGATCTCGGCGGCGGCCTTCTCGTAACCCATGCGCTGGGCCAGCTTGTTGTAGAAGTTCTGCTTGGCGCTGCCCATGCCGCCGACGTAGAGGGCGGTGTACGGGCGGAAGAGGTCGGCGAGGGCGTTGACGTCGTCGCCGACGGCCATGGGGACGGTCGGGGCCAGGTCGAAGCCGTCGAGGTCCTTGCCGATCCTGGCGCGGCCCGCGCGGAGCGCGCCGAGCGTGGTCTCCTCGGCGTGCTCGGGGGCGAAGAAGACGACGAGGGCGCCGTCGGCGATCTCGCCGGTCTGCTCCAGGTTCTTCGGCCCGATGGCGGCGATGTAGAGCGGGATGCGCTCCCGCACCGGGTGGACGGTGAGCTTGATGGGCTTGCCGGGGCCGCCGGGGAGCGGGAGGGTCCAGTGCTCACCGTCGTGGGTGACACGTTCGCGGGACATCGCCTTGCGGACGATCTCGACGTACTCGCGGGTGCGGGCGAGCGGCTTGTCGAACTTCACTCCGTACCAGCCCTCGGAGACCTGCGGGCCGGAGACGCCGAGGCCGAGCCGGAAGCGGCCGCCGGAGAGCGAGTCGAGGGTGGCGGCCGTCATCGCGGTCATCGTGGGCGTGCGGGCCGGGATCTGGAAGATCGCCGAACCGACGTCGATGCGCTCGGTCTGCGCCGCGACCCAGGACAGGACCGTGGGCGCGTCCGAGCCGTACGCCTCGGCGGCCCAGCAGACCGAGTAGCCGAGCCGGTCGGCCTCGCGGGCGACCTCCAGGTTGTCGGCGTCCATCCCGGCTCCCCAGTAGCCGAGGTTGATTCCGAGCCGCATGGCGTCCCCTTACCCATGAGTAACGTCGTTGTTGCGGGGGACTGTAGCGCGCGGACCAGGGGTACGTCACCGGGCGGGTCGTCCACAGGCGGCGAACGCCGGTTGTCCACAGGCGGCCGACGGGGCGCGTCACTGCCAGTAATCTCAGCGCTCATGGAGCTAAGGCATCTCGGGCGCACGGGCCTGCGGGTATCCCGGATCGGGCTCGGCACGCTCACCTGGGGCCGGGACACCGGCGAGCACGACGCCGCCGACCAGCTCAAGGCGTTCTGGGAGGCGGGCGGCACGCTCGTCGACACCGCGGACGTCTACGCGGACGGCGGGGCCGAGTATCTGCTCGGCAGGCTGATGGCGGATCTCGTGCCGCGCCGCGATCTGGTCATCGCGACCAAATCGGGCAGCGTCCCCGATCCCGACCGGCGGTTCGACGGCTCGCGGGGCCATCTGCTCGACGCGCTCGACGCCTCGCTGGAGCGCCTCGGCACGGATCACGTGGACCTCTGGCAGGTGCACGCCTTCGACCCCCACACACCGGTCGAGGAGACGCTGCAGGCGCTCGACATCGCCGTCAGCAGCGGGCGCGCCCGCTATGTCGGGGTCTCCAACTTCTCCGGCTGGCAGCTCGCCAAGGCGGGCACCTGGCAGCTGGCCGCGCCGGGCGTCCGGACCCGGCTGGCCGGCACGCAGATGGAGTACTCGCTGCTCCAGCGGGGCATCGAGCGCGAGGTGCTGCCCGCCGCGCTCGACCTGGGTATCGGCGTCCTGCCGTCCTCGCCGCTCGGCAGGGGCGTGCTCACCGGCAAGTACCGCCACGCCACACCCGCCGACTCCCGGGGCGCGTCCGAGCACTTGGCCCCCTTCGTCGCCCCGTACCTCGACGAGCCGGCGGGCCGCGTCGTCGACGCCGTCGCCACCGCGGCCGACGGCCTCGCGACGACCCCGCTGAAGGTCGCCCTGGCCTGGGTCAGGGACCGCCCCGGAGTGGTCGCCCCGATCGTCGGCGCACGCAATGAGCAGCAGCTCAGAGCGGCGTTGTCAGTGGAGGCGCTTACGCTTCCGGACGAGATCTGCCAGGCGCTCGACGATGTGTCGGCGCCCGTGCACCGCTATCCCGATCAGGACTGGAGCACGCTGTGAGTACCGACCGCCTCTCCGACGAGGCCGCTTCCGCACCCGCGGAGGGACCCGCCGAACCGGCGGGACGCCAGGGGGACGGCCCCCTTGGCGCGCCCTCTCCCGGGGCGGAAGCAGCCGGTGCCGTGCCCGCTGCCGCGGAGGACGAGGACGCGCCTCCCGGCGCGGGGTCGGCGGACTCCGGCGGGAACGGAGCCGCGTCGCTCGACACGCCCGTGCCCGGCCCGAGGGCGGCGGACTCCGCGGACGGCGACTCGGCTGCCCAACCGCCTTCCTCCGGGAAACGGTCTGCCGTCGCCGAGGCGCTGGCCGCCGCGGTACGGGCCGTGGAGAGCGGCGAACGGTCCGCCGCGTCGTACTTCACCGCGCCGAGCCGCCCGGCGCCCGCCCCGCGCAAGGTGACGGCCGCGCCCGCCGGTCCGGCGCCGCAGCGCGCGGGCGCGTCCACGGCGAGCCCCGCCGTCACCCTGCCCTCGGCCGCGGCCACCCGCCGTCCACTGTCGGACGCGGCCCTCTCCGAAGGGCTCGGCAGCGTACGGGAGGTCCTCGCCGCCGGTGGCGCACCGGAACAGCTCGCCGCGCAGGCGGTCGACACACTCGGCGAGCGGGCGGCCGCCGTCCTGCGCGACGACCCCTGGCAGTTGCTGGCCGTCCCGGGCACGCGCCCCGAGCAGGCGGACGGGTTCGCGCGGGCGCTGCTGGGCCCGGGGTGCGGTCCGGGGGACGAGCGCCGGGCCCAGGCCCTGACGGTCTGGCTGCTGGAGCGCGCCGCCCTCGAAGGGCACACCGTGCTGGAGGCGCCGACCCTGCGCGAGGCCCTCGCCCGGCACGCGGTGCCCGACCCGGACGAAGCGCTCCAGAGCGCCATCGCCGAGGGCGCGGTGCTGGTCTTCCAGGAGGCCCTGGAGGTACGGGGCGCGCGGGAGCCCGCCGCCGACGAGGAGGCGGAGACACCGGTCCGCGTGCTCCTGGGCCTCGACCGCTACGCGATGGCGGAGGAGAGCCTGGCCGACGGCCTGGCCCGTCTGATCAACACGTTCGAGCCGGAGACGGCCGACACGGCCGGGTCGAGCGGCGAGCCCGAGGACGACAGGTCCTCCGGAGAAACAGTCACCGACGCGGGCAACAGCACGAGCGGGGCCGTGGGCGGCCCGAACGCGGATGCCACGTCCGGCGCCGAGTCCGCACCGGACACGACCGGCAGCCGGTCCGACGCCGAAGGCGACCACCCCGGCGACGGAACAGCCGACACGAACGAGCCGAAGGCCGGCACGGCGAACGACGCGTCCGCGAGCGGCCCGGCCACGGGCGACACGACCGGCGCCGAACCCGCCGCGCCCGGCACGACGAGCGACCGACCCGGCACCGATGACGGCGGGGCCGAGGGCGGCCGGGGCTCCGGCGATCCGGCTGCCGACACGGGCAACGGCACGAACCGGCCCGAGAACGGTCCTGCCGCGGACAGCACTCCCGACGCCGGGACCGCGACCGACACGGCAACCGGGCAGCCCGGCCCCGGCGACGACACCTCCACTGACGGCCCGGCCACAGACGACGCGGTCCGCACCGAACCCGCCGCGCCCGGCACGACAAGCAGCCGCCCCGGCACCGATGACGGCGGGTCCGATGGCAGCGGCTCCGCGAGCGGCCCGGCCACAGGCGACACGACCGGCACCGAACCCGCCACGCCCGGAACCGATGGCAGCCAGGCCGAGGGCGGCCGGGGCTCCGGCGGGGCGTCGGCTCGCGCGTGGGAGAGCGCTGCGGAAGCTGAGCGCTCCGCTTCCGCGCGGGAGTTGATCCGTGCCGTCGCGGCCGCGGGGCTCGTGACGCACAGCGGCGGGGAGGCGGCGCGGGCGGAGCCCGTCGCGCTGGTCGCCGCCGCCCGCTCGCTCGGGCTGCGGGCCCTCGCCGCCGTGCACACGGAGGACGGCATGCGGCGGTCGGCCGCCCTCGGGGAGACCGGGGTGGTCACCGTCGCCGGGCTGCTGTCCGGTCTGGAGGGGCCGGGGCGCGACGCGGACGGCGCGCTCGCCCTCGACGTGCTCGCCGTGCTGGACGCGCCGCAGCTGGACGTCGAGACGGCGGCCATGCTGGTGGAGTCCCTGGCGGACGGCACCCGGCTGGTGCTGAGCGGTGACCCGGGCGTGCTCTGGTCGGCCGGTCCGGGCCGGGTCTTCGCGGATGTGGTGGGCGCCCACGCCTGCCCGGCCGTGGTCTCGCGCACCCCGGACCCGGGCCCGATCGGCGAGCTCGTCTCCGGCATCGGCGTCGGCGAACTCGGCCAGGTGGACGCCCCCGGCAAGGAGGTCGTGATCGTCCCCGTCCGGGACCCGGGCGAGGCCGTGCACCGGACGGTGCAGCTCGTCGCGGACTCCGTCCCCCGGGCGATCGGCGTGCCCGCCGACCGCACCCAGGTCATCACGCCGGGCCACGGCGGCCCCGCCGGCACGCGCGCGCTCAACGCGGCGCTGAAGGAGCGGCTGAACCCCGGCCCCGGCCGGTTCGGCGGCTTCGACCCGGGCGACCGGGTCGCCTACGTCCCGGCCCCGGGCCGCGTGCTCCCCGGCACCGTGGTCTCGGCGGACGTGGAAGGGCTGCACCTGGACTGCGCGGGCTCGCCCGTCGTCGTGCCGCGGGAGCTCGTCGGCCGGGCCGTGCGGCACGGCTGGGCGGTCACCGCCCACCAGGCCGCCGGGATGCGCTGGCCCGCGGCCGTCGTGGTGCTGCCGGGCGACGCCGCGCGGACGCTCACGAGGGCCTGGATCTATACGGCGTTCGGCCGGGGCGAGCGGCACCTGTCGGTCGTGCACGGTGTCGACCAGGCGCTCCCCCGCGCCGTCGCCGAGGTACCGGTCAAGGAGCGGACCAGCAGGCTGAAGTCCCTGCTGCGCGCCCAGGCCCTGCCCACCGGCTGACCACCGGCGGACGCGTACGGGGCCCGGCCGGCCGCCGGGCCCCGTGAGGCACACTCAGGACCCGCGGTTCAGCGACCGGGGGCGGGCCTCCGGCCCCGTACGCCACCGTCGTCATCGAGACCGTCCACGTCCAGCACGTCGTCCTCGACCTCGTCCTCGACCTCGTCGTCATCGAGGCCGTCCTCGTCGAGGTCCGGTTCCTCGTCGAAGACCGCGCTGACGTCGAACCGGCAGATGACCCGCTGGGGATCCGCCTGGTCGAAGGGGGCGGCGAGCCAGTCACCCGGCTCGGTGGGGCCGTCGGCCGCGGCGACCCAGAGCGTCGAGTCGCCCTCCTCCAGGCCGAATTCCTTGTGCCGGGAGGCGATCTCGTCCGGTTCGTACTCGCCGAAGAGCACGCCGAGCGCGGCGTGCACACTGCTGCCGACGATGCCCGCCGCGCTGCCGGGGGCGCCCCCCGCGTCCGTGTCGACATCGGGGTCGAGATCGGCGACCCGCTGGGCCTGGGCGAGCAGCCGCTGTGGCTCCACCACCGCATAGTCCCTGCGGATCAGGACGCTCAGCGCGCTGGGCTCCTCCGGCCCGGCGTACGCCGGGAGGGTGTCGTCGCCCGGGATCTCGAAGGGCGTGACCTCGTCATAGGCGTCGTAGAGCAGCTCGTCGTACGCCTCGGCTGTCGCGGCCAGCTCGTTGAACGCGGCGTAGACGGCCGGGTCGTCCTCCCCCGACCGGCGTTCGACGGCGTCGAGGTGGCGGTCCAGCGCGGCTTTGACCGCCTCTGCGGCGGCGCGTACCTCGGCAGCGGTTGGCTGCGCAGCATCAGACATAGTGCAGACGCTATCCGCACCGGGCCCGTTCCCGCACAATAGATGCGATGCCGGAATACGAATTCTGTGATGTGTATGTGCCGCGGGGTGTCTCCCGGGGGGCGACCACACGCTTGCTGACCGATCACGCCGAGTACGGACACTGGGAGTTGGACAGACTGCGCCTCTATCCCGACGGCAGCCGCAGGGTGCGGCTGCGCCGCCGGATCATTCGCCAGCTGCGCGCCACGTGGTGAAGGCAGACGGAGCGGGCCCCGCGATCGCGGGGCCCGCTCCGTGCTGAGTGCCGTCAGCCCTGTGCGACCGGCTCAGTTCTGCGCGGCGCGCGCACGGCGGTAGAGCACCGCGCCGCCGAGCAGCAGTCCGGCGCTGGCGGCGCCGGCCATGCCGAGCTGGCCCGCGCCGGTGTGCGCGAGCTGGGCGGCCTTCGCCACCGGGGCACCGGCCGCGGCGAGCACACTCGCCTCCTTGTGCGTGGGCTGCACCGTCATGGCCGGGGTGATGTGCCCGGCCGGGGTGGTGTGGACCGCGCTCGTGTCGGTCGGCTTGTGACCCGGGTGGGCCGGGGTGTGCTCCGCCGGCTTGCCCGGGGTGCCCGGGTTGTGGTCGCCCGGGTTGTGCTCCCCCGGCTTGCCGGGGTTGTGGTCGCCCGGGTTGTGGTCGCCGGTCGGCGGCTTGTGACCGTGGTCGTGGTCGTCGTCGCACGGGGGCTTGTGCTCCCCGGGCTTGCCCGGCTCGTGCGGCGGCCGGTGCTCCCCGCCGTTCCCCGTCCCGTGGTGCTCGTGACCACCGTTGACGCACTCGTTGCCGATGGCGGAGTTGCCGACACCGACGACGTTCACGCTGTTCCCGCAGGCGTTGACCGGGACGTGCACGGGCGCCTGGACGGTGTTGCCCGAGAGCACGCCCGGCGAGCCGACGCTCGCGCCCTGGGCCTGGGACCCGCCGTCGCCGTGGTGCCCGCCCCTGCCGTGGTCGTCGTCGCCGTGACCGGCTCCGTGACCCTTGTGGCCGTGACCGGCCGAGCCGTTGAAGCAACGGTTGCCCGAGGCGGAGTTGAGCGCCCCGATCACCGTGACGGTGTTGCCGCAGACGTTCACCGGGACGTGCACGGGAACCTGGACGGTGTTGCCGGACGCGACGCCCGGGGACTTCACTGCGGCACCCTGGGCGCCGGAGTCGGCGCTGGCGATGCCGCCGGTCATGGCGATGACGCCAGTCGCGGCGGCCACCGTGACCAGACTCTTCTTGCTGACGTGTCGCATAAGTTCCGTTCTGCCTCTCTAGACCTTCTTTGCGGGAGACGCGTGGATACGCATACCCACGCGTCGAAAGTCCAGCGGCCCCGGGGGTGCACTTCTGCACCCCGGAGCCGCCGTCACCCCCTCATGGGGTGAAACAGAACGTCACTTGTTGACGCACACGTTGCCGATGGCGTCGTTCAGCGCCCCGACGATGGTGGTGGTGTCACCGCACACGTTCGCGGCGACGTCCACCGGAACCTGGATCACGTTGCCGGAGACGACGCCGGGCGACTCCACAGCGGCACCCTGGGCGTTGCCGTCGGCAACGGCCAGACCTGCACCCGCGAGCAGGAGACCACCGGTGGCAGCCGCAGCGGCGGCAACCTTCTTGATCATGGGAGATTCCTCCTTGTTGGCAATGCGGTCCCAGCCGCGGACCGCACACCTGTAACGACTAGGAGGTAATCGGGCTACTGCAACCCTATGATCGTTCACACTTTTCGGTTAACTCGGAACAGATTTGCGGGGTTTCAGCTTTCGTCGAGGAACCGGTCGAGCACCCGTGCGCCGAACTTCAGCCCCTCCAGTGGTACTCGCTCGTCCACACCGTGGAACATTCCGGCGAAGTCCAGCTCCGGCGGCAGCTGGAGCGGGGCGAAACCGAAGCCCCGGATGCCCAGGTCGTCGAAGGACTTGGCATCGGTGCCACCGGAGAGCATGTACGGCACGGCGCGGGCGATCGGGTCCTCCGCCCGCAGCGCCGTCTGCATGGCCTCGACCAGGTCGCCGTCGAAGCTCGTCTCCAGCGCCTTGTCCGCGTGCACGTCCTCGCGCTTCACCCGCGGCCCGAGGATGCGGTCGAGGTCGGCGAGGAACTCCTCCTCGTACCCCGGCAGGAACCGGCCGTCGACATGCGCGGTGGCCTGGCCCGGGATGACGTTGACCTTGTAGCCGGCGCCGAGCATGGTCGGGGCCGCGCTGTTGCGCAGGGTGGTGCCGATCATCTTGGCGATGCTGCCGAGCTTGGCCAGCGTCGCCTCCATGTCCTCCGGGTCGAGGGGGGTGCCGAGCGCGTCGGACAGCTCGTCGAGGAAGGACCGCACGGTCTTGGTCACCCGGACCGGGAACTCGTGCCGCCCCAGCCGGCCGACCGCCTCGCACAGCTCCGTGATCGCGTTGTCCTTGTTCGTCATCGAGCCGTGCCCCGCGGTCCCCTCCACGGTGAGCCGCATCCAGTGCATGCCCTTCTGGGCGGTCTCGACGAGATAGAGGCGCAGGTTCTCGTTGACGGTGAACGAGAAGCCGCCGACCTCGCTGATCGCCTCCGTCACCCCCTCGAAGAGCCCCGGGTGCTTGTCGACCAGATACCGGGCGCCGTAGGTGCCGCCCGCCTCCTCGTCGGCGAGGAAGGCGACCACGACGTCCCGCGGGGGCTTGCGCCCGGAGCGCATCCGGTCGCGGATCACCGCGAGCGTCATGGCGTCCATGTCCTTCATGTCGACCGCGCCGCGCCCCCACAGGCAGCCGTCGGCGATCTCGCCCGCGAAGGGGTGGTGGGTCCAGTCCTCGGCGTTGGCCGGTACGACGTCGGTGTGGCCGTGGATGAGCAGGGCGGGCCGCGACGGGTCCTCGCCCTCGATCCGCGCGACCGTCGAGGCCCGCCCCTTGTGGGACTCGAAGATCTGCGGCTCCAGCCCGACCTCGGCGAGCTTCTCCGCCACGTACTCGGCGGCGGCGCGCTCGCCGGGACCGGAATGGTCGCCGTAGTTGCTGGTGTCGATCCGGATCAGATCGCGGCAGAGGTCGACGACCTCGTCCTCGGCGGCCCTGCCCGGCCCGCTCCCGGTCGGCTTCGACTCGCTCACGCTGTCTCCTCCTGGTTCGCCGCCACGGCCCGCCTGGGATCGGACGGGCCACGGCGTGGGTCCTCCGTCATCCTCTCTCTCCCTCCGCCGCAGCCCAAGGCCGCAATGCTCCCGACATGAGCCCGTCACGATCGCCGCCCCCGTCGCCCCCCTCCCCCGTCCGACCTGGTGATCGAGCACTCCAGATCTTTGGTATTGTTTTCCTCGTCGGAAGGGGAACGGCCCGAAAGGGAACGGACCGGAAGACACAACACCTAGTCCGGGTGGCGGAATGGCAGACGCGCTAGCTTGAGGTGCTAGTGCCCTTTATCGGGCGTGGGGGTTCAAGTCCCCCCTCGGACACCAGCAGAGACCCCAGTTCATCTGGGGTTTTTCTGTTTCTCCGGCTGTGGCGTGACCAACCACGTGACCAACAGCCGAGCGAACTTCCTGGTCAGACCAGGGATGACAGGCCGAGACGACGGCGTCAGCCACCGGCTTGTCGAGCCAGCGGTAGCGGGCTGTCTGGCGAGCTTGAGCACCCGGCACGTCACCGTGATGGGCGCCCCGTCCACGGCCAGCTCTTTCACGAGCGGGTAGATCCTTTTCCCGGCAGATGCGCCTGCGACAGACAGGCCGCGGCCCAGCACAGGACCTCGTTCTCCTGCTCCAGCAGCTTGATCCGCCGGCGTGCTTCCCGCAGTTCCGCGCTCTCCTGACTGCTCAACCCGGACTTGGTCCCGTCGTCGATATCCGCCCGACGCATCCACTTCCACAACGCCATCGAGTGAACCCCAAAACCGGTGGCCACCTGCTCCACCGTGACACCCGGGCCGCGGTTCCTCGCGACCCGCACGGCGTCTTGGCGGAACTATTCCGGATAAGGCTTGGGCACAGCGACGTCCTTTCCACCCGCCCTACAGGGCAAGCCAGTTCAGATGTCACCCGATCGCGCAGCAGACCCAGACGGGCGCACAGCGGCGGAGTCAGGCGCTCACCTCGGAGTGCACCGGAACGGGCGGGCGCACTCCCGTGAGCGCCTCCGCTCGGGCAACCAGGTGGGGAGCAAGGTCCGGATACCAGCCACGGGCTACGGCTTGCAGCATCTCCGCCAGGGCCGCGAGTTCTCCGATTCGGCCAGCGGGAGCGTCGAGGATCGCCGCGAACTCCCCGCGGATACGGGCGGCAACGTCGGGAACAAGCAGGCTGTTGACGTGGAGGAGCCCCGCGTCATAGCCGAAGGGCGCGAGGCCCCACCGCTCCCAGTCCAACAGGGCCAGGGGCATGGCGGTGAGGTTGCCCCAGTGCAGGTCGCCGTGACCGGTCACCCGCTCCACCTTGGCGGGGGCCGGGATGCCGAGGAACTGGGGGAAGGCATGTTCGATCCACCCGCCCCGGACGGTCGTCTTCACACCCTCCGCTTCAGCAAGCAGGGCAAGGGCTTGGCGAAGGTCCGCCCACCACTCGTCAGGCAACCCGGGGTCGTGGTCGATGTCGGCTCGGTCCGGGGACACCACGGGTTGCGTGAGGTAGTCCAGGACTTCCGCCTCGAAGGCCCACTCTCCGTCAGTCCAGTCATGCACCCCGTAGAGGCGGGGGCGGGGAACGCCGTCAGGTACCAGCTCAGAGGCTCCGACGATGCCCTCCCCCTCTTTCCTGCCCGCGTTCCTCTTCGCCGTCCGGCTCACCCGTAGCCACCGGTCCCCGGCTCGGCGTCCGAGGGTGACACCGAGGAAGCCCCATGCCAGCGGACCCATGCAGGTGAGGCCCAGTGCCTTGGCCGCCCGGTCGTGGGCGGCCTCCATCAGGGCCTGTACCTCTTTATTCAGAGGCGAGTTCATCCGTCACCCTCCTGAGTTCCTGGGCCGTCAGCGGCGCAGCCAGAGCCTTGGCCGCATCGTCCCAGTGCTCGCGGGTGCTAGCGGAGGTGAGGACGACATCGAGGCCGGGGCACGAGCCGGCGGCCAGCAGGGCAGCGGCCGCGGCCGACAGGCCGGGGCGGATGAGGTTCGCCAGTTCGGGTGTCATGGCATCGAGGAGTTCGCCCCCGTGCAGGGGAGCAGAGCCGAACGTGATCAGCCCCGCTTCCTTCGCCTGCACCAGTGGCCCGCCGCCGTTCAGGGCCTGTGTGATCGGAGCATCCATGATCAGGCTGACGGGCATCTGCAAGCCCGTGAAGTGGTGCTCGGCGGAACCCGCCGCCTGGCGCGCGAGCGCGAGCAACTCGGGAACGCTGAACGCTCCGGAGGCCAGGCCCGACCAGGTGGCGACGCCGTACCCGCCGATCCTGCCCGCATGGGCGAACTCCTCATGCCTGCTTGCGCCCGCGGGGCCTCTTTCCGACCGTGTACGGGTATCAAATTTTCGGGCAGCCACGCATCCTCGCGCTAAATGGGTGTCCGGGCAGCAAAAAGCCCACCTGCGAGGCTACAGGCGGGCTTGAGGTCTTTCGAGGGCGGGGAGAAGCTCGGAGCATTAATGGGTGGATCGAGGCACGGTTGCGCGCGGCAGCGTCACGCAAGCTAACTAATAACGGGTAATGCGATTCGGCTCGGAGTGAGCCAGAAGGCCCGTCCAGCGCTCCACTTCGAGGGAAGGCGTGGTTCGGAAGCTCATGACACCGGCCGGCCCGCGGCAGGCAGGAGCGGCGAGCGTGCCCGACTTCTGTCACCCCTAGGGAGGAACGGCACCTCGGCAGGGGGTTGTTGGCGGGCGTACGCTCGTGCTATGACGAGCGCTGGTGAACGGATCAAGTCGGTACGCAAGCTACGTGGCCTGACGCAGAGGGAGTTGGCCGACGCGTCGGGGGTATCCCTATCGGTGCTGCGAAGGCTAGAACAGGGCGAGCAAGAGGGTGCTCGCATGGAGACGTGGCGACGCTTTGCGACTGCGCTGCGGGTTCCGACCATGTCTCTGGTGGCCGACCGGGAGCAAGCCAACGAGGGACCCTCGGAACCGTGGGAGGAGGTAAAGAAGGCCCTCAACGCGCCCCCCACGCCTCTGGATCCGTCGGAGGAGCAGCCGACCGTTCAGGGCATCACAGAGGCCCTGGACTCCCTTACGCCCCTGGTGCGTGCCGATAAGTACCAGGAGATTGCCGCGGTCCTGCCGATGTTGCTGCGGGACGCCGACACCCTTGGGGCAGAGGGGCGAGCCGTTCGCGTACGGCTGCTTCAGCGGGTCGGATGGCTGCTGGTCCACACTCGCCAGCTCACCGCTGCTGAGGATGCGTTGGCGCGCTCCCTAGACCAGGTCTCCGACCGACTCCAGGCCACAGTCACAGTTGACTACATGTGCTGGTTGCTGCTGCGTCAAGGCCAGCTAGCCCAAGCCCGCGAACTGGCGATCAAGTGGGCTGACGATGCCGAGCCCGTGCGCATCACCAGGGCGACCCCGGAAGAGGTTTCGCTATGGGGATGGATGCTGCTGCGGGTCTCGGGTGCAGCCATCCGGGACAACCGGCCCGGGGAGGCAGAGGACGCTATGAAGTATGCCCGTGCTGCTGCTGAGGCCATCGGGCGGGAGTGGCGGTTTCCACCTCACCTGAGCAATTCGACCTTCGGACCTCTCACCGTCCTCATGAAGACCGCCGAGAACGCGAGCCTCGACGAGCAGCCCCGCCGGGTGCTTCGACTCGGCAGCCAAGTGGAGCAGCTTCGAAAGCTCCACCACGCCCGCTTCAAGGTGCAGCCGACGTCAAGCGACTGGAATCGGCATCGGCTCGATGTGGCAAACGCGCACGCACAAGAGGGCAACTACAACCTTGTGGTCCGCCAGTTGAACAGCATCAAGCGCAGCGCCCCCGAGTGGCTGCCGAACCAGAGGTATGCACAAGACATCATCAGGCGGGTGATTGAAGATCGCCGAACGTTGACGCCAGCGATGCGCGACCTGGCATCCACCGTACGCTTGCCGATCTAAACGATCAGACCGGGTACTTACGCCTGACGGATCGTCAAAGTACCCGCGACAGTGCTGTCTGCCCCTCCTAACGTGTCTCCCCATGCAGAACCCCCGCGACCGTGGGTGCGGCCCGGGGGCATGGACCACCTGAAAGAGAGAGGCAGGCAGCCATGACTGAGCATAGGCAGCAGCAGCCCAGAACGGACACTGGATCGCGAATTGATCAGGAGGCGCGGGGGTGCCGGGTCTCCAAGGTCGGCCCGTACACGATGGTGGAGAAGCCGATCAGGCGGTTGCCGCGCCCGCTCGCGGGCCCGTCGCCGGAGTGGGTGCCGAGGCTCGGTGGGTTCGTCGTCGACACGTCGGCCGACGAAGACGTCACGGGCGAAGTTCGCGGCTGGGACGGCGAAGAGGTGACCCTGTGCGTGCCGGGCGAAGAAGAGCTGCGGTACACCCGCCGCTACCGCGAGGCCACTATGAAAGAGGCGCTGCCGGTCAAGACCGCACTTCTCAACCTCCGGCGTCGGGCGTGGTGACCGCGAACGACCCGCCGTCCGCGCTGCGTCCCGAGGCTGAGTGTTCCTTGTGTCAGCAGTGGCTCAAGGTCAGAGATGAGGCCCTGCGGAAGGGCAGCCTCGAAGCGGCTGGGCACTGCGAAATCTCGCTGACGCTCCACCTGCAACGGGATCACGGCAGGAGACGGTGAGCCGTCGGCAGCGCCGAGCGCCCCGTAGGGACTGGATCGGCGCAGGAATCGGGGTCATCGCGGCCGCTGCCCTGCTGGCTGTTCTCTTCGTCGCCGTCTGGCTCGCCCTTCACGGCGGGCGCGCCCGTTTCTAGCTCCTGCCCACCCGCCGATGGGACGTCACATCCCGGCGGGCGGGCAGGCCCAAGCCCCCACTTCCCACGGCGCCCCGGGGTGACCCACGGAGTTCCCCGGGGAGGGAGGCGGGACGCCTTCCGGCCGGCTTTGCTTCACCGGCCGGAAGGCACCAGTCACCACACGGAAGGCGACCCCATGCCTCACTTATGCCAGGAAGGGGCGATGAACCCCCCAATGGTCATCTCCTTGCCGCACTCGTCCGGCCCGCCCGCCATGCCGACCGACAGCGAAGGTAAGCCTTGCGGATCGTGCGCCATCATCCGTCGGGCCAAGGAAGCCGTCAGGAAGCGGGGCGACCTGGCGGCGCTTGCCAAGCTGGAGCAGACCGACGTCGACCACTTCACTTCGCCCGTGCGCATCCCGGCTATGAGGCGGTGCGCGGCACATGACCCCCCACAAGCGTGGCCGGGTGGGCGTCCCGATGACTCTGCGACGGCCCGCGGCGGGCGCTCCCTGTCGCACCTGCCTGGCATTCGGCAAGCTCATACAGGCTGCACAGCGTAAAGAGGACTCGGTCGAGCTCGATGAGGCCCTGGAGCACCTGCTGAGCCATGGCCAGGAGGCACACCCGTGGTCAAGCCGCCTCCGGTGACCGCCTGGTAGGGCGTCCCCTTTGGACTCCCGTCCGGCCGCCCTCGTGAGGGTGGGCGGCCGGACGGGTTGGCACAGTCGATTCCCGATCAATCAGAGGAGGACGTACATGAACGACCTCATCCCGCCCCCGCAAAGGCGGCGGCCGTTCGAGGGATTGTTCGCCACGAAGGCAGTTCGTCGCGTGCAGACCCCGGCTGAGACCCACGAGTACAAGAAGGAATCCGGCTCCTCCGACGGCGCCATGACGTACGACACGACGAAGGTCTGATCTCCCATCGATGAACCGCTCCGGGGCGTGGCCATGCGCGCTGTGCCCCGGGGCGGCATTTGGAGGCAATCATGATCAAGCTGCGTCTGACCCCCTACGCTGGCGACTCCGCCTGGAAGTGGGACGGCACCCGCTACATGACGGCGGCCCACTCCAGTGAGGTGACCCCCTTCCACCATCCGATGGTGGAACAACTGGCTGTCACGGACGGACACCGGACGCTCCTTGTCGTTCGGGAGCGCGTCGCCGGACGCCCCGCCGCCGACTCCGCACCGCGCCCCATGACCGCTGGCGAATACGACCGGGCCAAGGACCTGGCC
This sequence comes from Streptomyces sp. NPDC002537, assembly GCF_053594975.1. NCBI lineage: Bacteria > Bacillati > Actinomycetota > Actinomycetes > Kitasatosporales > Streptomycetaceae > Streptomyces > Streptomyces sp. NPDC002537. Next base: position 9,269 of record NZ_JBSFWT010000027.1, on the reverse strand, counting down.
GGCCAGTGGCCGACAGACTTCGTTCTGGTGGAGACGGCCCCCGAAGAACCCGCCTGCGTCAGCGTCGGCCCGTGCAGGACAACACCGCTCTACTTGGCCCATGACGACACAAGCCTGTGTGGTTCTTGGGACATGGCCGACCTGCGGGGGTACGTCTCCGGTCTGAACTCCCGTGAAGTCGCACGGCTGTTGATCTACCGTCCCCGGTACAGCACGGACACCGTCTTCCGCGGAATCCACCGCCTCAGCGAACGGGCCACCGCCCACTACGGCGGCCACCTCTGCCTGCGATACCCGGAGCCCGCTCTCCACAGCGGACCGCGGGAGCTCGCCCCCGCGGCGGACGTCCTGGCCGCCTTCGTCCAGGCCATGGACGACGCCTTGGACCTCCGCCCGCTCGACATCGAAACCACTGTCTTCCACCTCACGGGCGGCTTCGACTCCGGCACCCTGGCAACCCGGGCCGCACAGCGCTTCCCGTCCCGTATCTCCACGTCAGCCTTGCTCATCGGCGGCCCCGGCCGTGCCCAGCAGATCCGACGCCGCAAGGAAATGCGCACCGTACTGCCCTTCGCCGGCCAGGACATCCTTATCGACGCCATGGAGGAACCGCCACTCCACCCCAACTGCTCACGGGTGCACAGCGACCTGATCAGCCCTTACGAGGAACCGCTCCACCACCCGTTCACCCGCATGACCAAAGCCCTGGCCAAGCACGGAGCCCGCACTGTGGTGACTGGCCTGTGCGGTGACGAAATGGTGGCTCTCTCGCAAGCGGAGTACCCCCACAAAGCCATGGGGGAGCTGAAGGACGTCACTCTCCTGCCCTGGATAGGCAAGAGAGCAAGCAGCGCACTGGAGTTCGCAGACGACGGGATCGCCCCGCCCGCCGTGGTCAACTCCATGAGTCTGCTGTCCTTGGAGACCACGGCGCCCGTGCTTCTCCGGGAAGGGATCTGGCCGGTGCGGGCGAGTGGCTGCCGATGGACTGGCGCGAACTCAAACAGCTCCAGCGCCGACAGCTAGGGGCGCTCGGGCTCAGCAGCGATGTGACCCACCCGGTGGAACGCGAGTCCTTCGCGGAGGTCGTGCAGCACACACTGACCACTCACGCCCGGTCCCTCTTCGCCGCCATGCTCAAAGAGGGATCGGCACTGTTCGATGAACGACTGGTCGACCCTGACGGTCTCCGGCAAGCTGTCCGGCGTCTTGGCTCCGGCACCTACCGCGAGGACGGAGACGCCCAGCTTCTCCAGGTCGTGAACCTCCACCTCGCAGCGCAGGCATTCCTGTAAACCCCGCAGGGGTTCCGCTCGCCGTCCAGGGCGAACTCCCATCCGTGGACCTCTCGTTGTGGGAGGCTGCGGAACCCGAAGAAGACGCACGGAGGTCTCACCCATGTTCGTCATGCGCCTCGCCGCGGTTACCGACGCCCCCGGAGTCGCTGCCATGATTCGCTCCCGTTCCACCTGGCTGGAGGAGCGCGGTATGCCCAGCTGGCGTGACAGCGCCGACAACCTTGCCGCCCAGACGGAGAACTCGCACGGCGGCATGTGGGTACTGGAAGACGACGAATCCCACATCGTCGGCTGCACAACGGTCCAGGAAGAGACCCCTCCATGGGGGTGGACAGCTCAGGAACTTGCCGAGCCCGCTCACTACCTCTTCACGACCGTGACTGATCCGGCGTACCGCACGCACAAGCCGGGAACGCTCATCGCGCTATGGGCAGTGGACCACGCCGCACGCGAGGGCAAGCAGTGGGTTCGGCGTGGCTGCATGTTCCCCGGCCTGGTCAGCTACTACCAGACCCAGGGATTCACCCTGCTGCATGAGGTGCAGCGCACCCACAACCGTGTCTATCTCATGGCGCGGCGTGCCGAACGGATTGCCGAACTGGATCGGCTGTTCAAGACCATGGACCCGCGCAGCTCCTAAACGACCCAGCATTCGGCCCCGCCTGCGCGCTTCCCCCGAGGCGTGTGGGCGGGGTTTTGCGCGCTGAGAGCCCCTACGACTTGCTCTCGTCGGCGTGCGTGGCCTCGCTGACGTACGTCCCGCGGCCCGGGACGGTGTAGACGAGCCCCTGTTCCCGCAGCACCGAGAGCGCAGACCGCGCCGTATTGCGCGCGGCCCCGTACCGCTCCACGAGCTCTTTCTCGGACGGAAGCGGACGACCAGGGCCCAACTCGCCCCGCTCGATCTCCGCGGCCAGGTCGCGGAAGCCCGGCTCCAGCGGCGAGGCTCGGCCCTCTCGGGGCTGAGCCAAGAGACCTCGCCCCCTTCGATGCCTGATGTCGAAGGGGGCTTTGTCGTGCCTGAAGCAGTGCTACTGCGCTAAGCGTGTCCGGTGAGTGCCGCATGACCCACGCGTGACCCACAGCCGTCAGGAGCGGTCGGAAACACCCAGGGAAAGGCATGTACTCTTGAGGGACAGCTAAGCCCCTTCAGACTGGTAATTCCGCAGGTCAGAGACTTGTAGAACTGGCGCCCGAGTGGAGAGTTCAAGTCCCCCCTCGGACACCGGAGGAAGAGTCCCAGCATCGCTGGGGCTCTTTCCTTTTCCCAGGACCCGGTTTCCCAGGACCCGGTTTCTCAGGACCCGGGCGGTGTGTACCGCTTCAGTTCCCGGCGGGCCAGGGAGCGCTGGTGGACCTCGTCCGGGCCGTCGGCCAGGCGGAGGGTGCGGGCCGCGGCCCAGAGTTCGGCCAGGGGGAAGTCCTGGCTCACGCCGCCCGCGCCGTGGAGCTGGATCGCCTTGTCGATGATGCCGACGACCGTACGCGGGGTGGTGATCTTGATGGCCTGGATCTCCGTGTGGGCGCCGCGGTTGCCGGCCGTGTCCATGAGCCAGGCCGTCTTGAGGACCAGGAGCCGCAGCTGTTCCACGGCGACGCGGGAGTCGGCGATCCACTCCTGGACGACGCCCTGTTGGGCGAGCGGCTTGCCGAAGGCCGTGCGGGTCACGGCGCGACGGCACATCAGCTCGACGGCCCGTTCCGCCATGCCGATCAGCCGCATGCAGTGGTGGATGCGGCCGGGGCCGAGGCGGGCCTGGGCGATGGCGAAGCCGCTGCCCTCCGCGCCGATGAGGTGTGCGGCGGGGACGCGTACGCGGTCGAGGACGATCTCCGCGTGGCCGCCGTGGGAGTGGTCCTCGAAGCCGTAGACCCGCATGGCGCGGCGGATCTCCAGGCCGGGGGTGTCGCGGGGGACGAGGATCATGGACTGTCTGCGGCGCGGGTCCGCGCCGTCCGGGTCGGTCTGGCCCATGACGATGAAGACCTCGCAACGGGGGTGCATCGCGCCGGAGATGTACCACTTGCGGCCGGTGATGACGTAGTCGTCGCCGTCCCGTTCGATGCGGGTCTCGATGTTCGTCGCGTCCGAGGAGGCGACCTCGGGCTCGGTCATCGCGAACGCGGAGCGGATCTCCCCCGCAAGGAGCGGCTCCAGCCAGCGCTTCTTCTGCTCCTCGGCGCCGAACTGGGCGAGGAGTTCCATGTTCCCGGTGTCGGGGGCCGCGCAGTTGAGGGCGGTGGGCGCCAGGTGCGGGCTGCGGCCGGTGATCTCGGCGAGCGGGGCGTACTGGAGGTTGGTCAGCCCGGCCCCGTACGTCGCGTCCGGCAGGAAGAGGTTCCAGAGGCCCTGGCGCCGGGCTTCTGCCTTGAGTTCCTCGACGACCGGCGGGGTGTCCCAGGGGGAGGCGAGCGCGGCCCGCTGTTCCTCGGCGGTCGGCTCCGCCGGGTACACGTGCTCGTCCATGAAGGCGAGCAGTCTGCCACGCAGTTCCTCGGTGCGGGCGTCGAACGCGAAGTCCATGGGGCTCAGCCTTCCTTGAGGGTGGTGAGGCCGTTGTCGATGAAGAGCGGGACGAGCCGGCCCATGCGGTCGAAGCCGGCGCCGACCGTCTGTCCGAGGGTGTAGCGGTAGTGGATGCCTTCGAGGATCACGGCGAGCTTGAAGTAGGCGAAGGCCGTGTACCAGGGCAGTGCGGAGACGTCGCGCCCGGAGCCGGCCGCGTAGCGCTCGACGAGTTCGGCGGGGGTGGGGTGGCCGGGGGCGTCCCGGGTGGTGGCGATCGGGGAGCCGGGGACGGCCCGCTGTTCGCTGTACATCACCAGCAGCCCGAGGTCGGTCAGCGGGTCGCCGAGGGTGGACATCTCCCAGTCGAGGACGGCCCGTACGGTGTCGTCGGCGCCGACGAGGACGTTGTCGAGGCGGTAGTCGCCGTGCACGACCGTGGGCGCGGGCGACGCGGGCAGCGCCCTGGCCAGTGCCGAGTGGAGCTCGTCGATGCCCGGCAGCTCGCGGCTGCGGGAGGCGTCGAGCTGCTTGCCCCAGCGCCGCAACTGCCGTTCCAGGAAGCCGTCCGGCCGCCCGAAGTCGCCGAGGCCGGCCGCGGCGGGGTCCACGGCGTGCAGCCGTACGAGGGTGTCGGCGAGCCCGAGCACGACCCGGCGGGTCCGCTCCGGGCCGATCGTGGCGAGCTCGTCGGCCGTACGGTACGGGGTGCCGGTCACGAACTCCATGACGTAGAACGGCGCTCCGAGCACGTCCTCGTCCTGGCAGAGCAGCAGGGCCCTGGGCACCGGCACGTCCGTGGGGTGCAGTGCGCTGATCACCCGGTGCTCGCGGCGCATGTCGTGCGCGGTGGCGAGCACATGCCCCAGCGGCGGTCTGCGCACCACCCAGCGGTCGGTGCCGTCGGTGACGGCGTAGGTGAGGTTGGAGCGGCCGCCCTCGATCAGCTCGGCGGTGAGCGGCCCGCGGACCGGCCCCGGCAGTTCGCGCTCCAGGTGCGTGCGCAGCCGGTCCAGGTCGAGCCCCGGTGGATTGCCCTTGCTCATCGCATGTTCCTCCGTGAGGAATCGATCCCGCTGACGGATGGCGGGCCGGGCCCGCGGAGGTGCGCGGTCCCGGTCCGGGATCATCATGCCGACCAGTCGGTATGCCGTCCAGACCTCCCGGGGCAAACCACCGTGGGCGAGCGGGACTTCAGGCGTGGCAGAGGAGGGGCTGTCCGCCGTTCATCGTCTGCATGTCGCCGAGGACGAGGGGCAGGTCGAGCTGGGCGCCGAGGGGCAGGCCGTCCAGTTCGGCGTACGCGCGGTGCAGGTTGCCCACCAGCCGCTCGCTCTCGCGCAGGGCGGCGAACTCGCCGAGGTCCGCGCCGCGGGCGACCTCCAGGGGTGTGCGGCCCGCCGCGTGTCCGTCCCGGGCCAGCTCGTCCAGCCAGCGGAAGTAGCGCTCCAGGGTGTCGTAGACGCTCGGGTCGGTGACCCGGCCGTGGCCCGGGACGACGGTCTGCGCGTCCAGCCCGCGCAGCACGTCCAGGGCGCGCAGCGACCCGGCGAGGGAGCCCATGGGGATGAAGGGGGTGCCGCCGTTGAAGACCAGGTCGCCGGTGAAGACGATGCCCTGTTCGGGCAGCCAGGCGATGGTGTCGCCGATGGTGTGGGCGGGGCCGGGGTGGATCAGCCGGACCTCGATGTCGCCGACGTGCAGGGTGAGGGAGTCCTCGTAGGTGACGGCGGCGGGGGTGATGACGATGTCGCCGTAGTCGATCCGGGGCCACTGGCCGTGCAGCTGGTAGCCCACGGCGAGGGTCTCGGAGCGGCAGTCCGCGTGCCCGATGACCGTGGCCTCGGGGAAGACGCAGTTGCCGTAGGTGTGGTCGCCGTGGTGGTGGGTGTTGACGACCGTGGTGGGCGGTGCGGCGCCGTGGGCGGTGGCGGTGTCGCGCAGCAACCGGGCGCGGCGCTCGGTCGCGGCCGTGTCGATCAGCGCGGTACGGCCGCCGGAGCTGATGATTCCGGCGTTGTTGAGGCACCAGCCGCCGTCGGGCTGGACGAACGCGCGCACGCCGGGGGCGAGCTCCACGGCATAGGGCTCCGTCGCCTCGGCGCCGGCGGGTGGGACAGTGGTCGTGCTGGACATCGATGGGCCTCCCCTTCTCCATCCGTGCAGGGGGCACGGATCGGACTGCCCGTCAGAATACGGGCGCGGGGGCGGCCGGGTACGCAGGCGTCAGCCGCGGCGCTCCATGCCCGGACGGAGGCGTTCCAGCAGACCGTAGAGAGTGGTGCGCTCGTCCTCGTCCAGGGCGTCGAGGGCGCTGTGGGTGGCCTGCATCTCGGCGCGGACGCGGCGGATGGTGTCGTGGCCCTCGTCGGTGGCCACCACGTTCTTCACCCGGCGGTCGGTGGGGTCGGGCTCGCGGCGGACCAGGCCCCGCGCTTCCAGGCGGTCGACGATGCCGGTGACGTTGGAGGCGTCGCAGACCAGCAGGGTGGCGAGGCCGCGCATCGGGACCGGGCCCTTGAGCTGGGCGAGGAGCTTGGCCTGGACGGAGGTGAGGCCGTGCCGGGCCGCGGCGGCGGCGAAGTCCTGCCACTGGGCGGTGCCGAGCGCCGCCACCAGCTCCAGGAGCTGGGCCTTGGTCGGGGGCTGCGGGGTGGCGGTCATGGGTGAAGTGTACTCAAGAGGTTGAGGTAATAAAACATTAACTTGACTACCTGAAGTATCCGGGACTACCGTGCGTCCAGTTGCTTGATGATCTCAAGCATCAATGTTGTGAATGAATTCGATCGTGAAGTAACTCGAAGGGCCCCCTGTCACCCATGAGCTCCCCAGCCACCGCCGCCCCGGGCGGCCAGCGCAACGAGACGGTCATCGTCTTCGCCCTGAGTCTCGCCGCCATGGTCGTCTCGATGATGCAGACCCTGGTCGTGCCGATCCTCGGGCTCATCCAGAAGGACCTCGGGACCACGTCCGCCAACGTCAGCTGGGTCACCACCGCGACCCTGCTGTCCGCCGCGGTCTTCACCCCGCTCCTCGGGCGCTTCGGCGACCAGCACGGCAAGAAGAAGACGCTCGTCGGCGTGCTGATCGTCATGGTCGCGGGCTCCGTGCTCGCCGCGCTCACCCACTCCCTGCTGTGGCTGATCGTCGGCCGGGTGCTCCAGGGCGCCGCGACCGCGATCTTCCCGCTCGCGCTGTCCGTCCTGCGCGAGGAGGTGCGCCCGGCCAAGCTGCCCGGCGCCATGGCCATGGTCAGCGGCACCCTCGCCTTCGGCAGCGGCCTCGCGCTCGTCGCGACCGGCCTGCTCACCTCCGGCGACAACCCCGACTACCGCAGCGCCTTCTGGCTGGCCACCGGCCTCGCCGCGCTCGCCCTGATCGCCGTCGTGTTCCTGGTGCCCGCCACCCGGCAGACCACCGGCGGCCGCACCGACGTCCTCGGCGCGCTCAGCCTCGCCGCCACCCTCGTCCTGCTCCTGCTGCCCATCACCCAGGGCCACGAGTGGGGCTGGTCCTCCGCCCGTACGATCGGCTGCTTCGTCGGCGCCGTCGTGATGGCCGCGGTCTGGACGCTCGTCGAGCGCAAGGTGAGCGAGCCGCTGGTCGACATGAAGATGTTCGCCCACCGCCCGGTGCTCTTCGCCAACCTCTCCGGCCTGCTCGTCGGCTTCGGCTCCTTCGCCCTCTTCATCGGCGTCTCCTACCTCGTGCAGATGCCGTCGAAGATCGCGGGCTACGGCTTCGACGCCACCGTCCTGCGCGCCTCCGTCGAATTCCTGCTGCCCAGCACCATCGTGTCGCTGCTCGCCGCGCCCGTCGGCGGCCAGCTCGTGCGCCACAAGGGCCCGCGCCTGGTCCTGCTGCTCGCCTCGCTCTTCGGCACCGCGGGCTTCGCGTGGATCACGCTCGACCACGACCACTCGTTCTCCGTCATCGCCGCCGGCATCCTCGTCGGCGCGGCCATCAGCTTCGGCTACGCCGCGATGCCCGCCGTGATCGTCGCCAGCGTGCCGCACCACCAGACCGGCATCGCCAACGGCATCAACTCCATCTCCCGCTCGACCGGCAGCGCGATCGGCAGCGCGATGATCACCACGGTGCTGGCCTCCAAGAGCATCGAGCACCTGCCGCCGGGCGCCCCCAAGCTGCCCGCCGAGAGCCAGTTCACGCTGACCTTCGTGATCGCGGGCGCGGCGCTCCTGCTGGTCGCGGTCGTCGCCGGACTGGGCCTGCGCAAGATCCACACCCTGCGGTCCGAAGTGGCGGGCGGCGTTCCCGCGACGGAGGCTGGGACCGCGCGCGCCACCGTCTGACCCACCACCTGATCCACCCCTGTTCAGCACCCCCCTGCTCAGCACCCCGTTCAGCCAAGGAGCACCCCTCATGAAGGCCATCAGCTACCGCGCCTACGGCGGCCCCGAGGTCCTGGAGTACGGCGAGCGGCCCGAGCCCAAGGTCGGCCCGGACTCCGTGCTGGTCCGGGTGAAGGCCGCGGCCGTGAACCCCGTCGACTGGAAGCTCCGCGAGGGCTACCTCGACGGCCTCATCGACGCCGTCTTCCCGGTCGTCCCGGGCTGGGACGTCTCCGGCGTGGTGGAACAGGCCGGGGCCACCGTCGACGAGTTCGCGCCCGGCGACGAGGTCATCGGCTACGTCCGGGAGGACTTCCTCTCCCGCGGCACCTTCGCCGAGTACGTCGCGGCACCCGTGCGGACCCTCGCCCGCAAGCCGGCGAACCTGAGCTTCGAGCAGGCCGCCGGGCTGCCGCTCGCGGGCCTGACCGCCTACCAGTCGCTGTCCAAGGCGCTCCGGGTGGGACGGGACGAGACCGTGCTGATCCACGCGGCGGCCGGTGGCGTCGGCTCGCTGGCCGTGCAGATCGCGGCGCGGCACCTCGGGGCACGGGTCATCGGCACCGCGAGCGAGCGCAACCACGACTACCTGCGGGGGCTCGGCGCGGAGCCGGTCGCCTACGGGGAGGGGCTCGCCGACCGGGTGCGGGCGCTCGCCCCGGGCGGGGTCGACGCGGTGCTCGACCTGGTGGGCGGTGAGGCCCTCACCGTCTCGCCGGGGCTGCTCGCGCCCGGCGGCCGGCTCGCCTCCATCGCGGACGCGGGTGTGCTGCCGCTCGGTGGCCGGTACGTCTTCGTCCGGCCGGACGCGGCCGATCTCACGGCGCTGACGGAGATGGCGGAGGCCGGGGTGCTCGGTGTGGAGGTGGCCCGGGTGTTCCCGCTGACGGAGACGGGGGCCGCGCAGCGGTTGAGTGCCGAGGGGCACACGCGGGGGAAGATCGTGGTGACGGTTCCGTAACTGGGGCTTCGCCCCAGACCCCTGACCGCGCTCCGCGCAGTGTCCTCAAACGCCGGACGGGCTGGATTTCGCGGACCGTGGCAGCGAACCTGCGGGTCCGGCCCGCAGACTCAACGCCACGGCCGGCAAACTCAGCCCGTCCGGCGTTTGAG
>NZ_JBSFWT010000026.1:0-82797 GCF_053594975.1 Streptomyces sp. NPDC002537 | reverse complement strand
TGAACTCCTCGTTGTAGCCGCCCTGCCGCTCCTGCGCCTCGCGCGGGAAGACGCCCAGATACCGGGTTTGGGCGGGCGCGGCCGCGCCGCCGGCCCGCGCCCGTAAGGGGCGCGGGGAACTGCGCGACCAGCCACCGACAACCCGCAGCCGCCGGACGGGCAGCTCCAGCCGAGCTCCTGGGCGGATCTGCGTCTACGCCGCGCCCCCAGCGGAGCGCTCAGGCGGCCCCGGCCAGCGTCGGTACCGGCACAGGCGCCGGCACGTACGCACGCGCGGCGTCCCGCTCAGCCGTCTCCAGCTGGAAGATCAACGCCTCGCGCGCCCGCGCCACGCGCGAGCGCACCGTGCCGACCGGGCACCCCGCGACGACCGCGGCCTCCGCGTACGGCAGACCCAGCAGCTGGGTCAGGACGAACGCCTCGCGCCGCTCGTACGGCAGGCGGTCGAGGAGCTGCGAGAGGGCGACGCCCTCGTCGAAGCCGGGCAGTTCGGCGGACTGGGTCCGCTCGGCGGCCGACTGCCAGTCGTCCGTGTCGGACAGCCGGGGCCGGGCCGCGTTGAAGCGGAGCCGGTCCACGACCGTGCGCCGGGCGATGGTCAGCAGCCAGGTGCGGGCCGACGAGCGCCCCTCGAAGCGCGGCAGCGAGCGCAGGGCCCGCAGGTACGTCTCCTGTACGAGGTCGTCCGCGCCCTGCGGGTCGTTGCTGAGCCGCGCCACGTACCGCCGTACGTCGTTCTGGGTGGCGCGGATGAACCGCTCCACGGCATCGGCGTCGCCGCCGCGTGCCGCGAGCGCCCACGTGGTCACCGCTTCGTCGTCACGCACTGCGGCCCCCCGCGCGGGGGGTGGTGCGCGGGGCCCCGGCGGCGCCGGGGACGATGGCGGGGTGCACTGCGTGAAGTTCCGTACCGCCCTGTCCGCCCGCGTCGACGGCGAGGAGTTGCCGCCGGAGATCTCCGGAACGGCGCTCGACGCGCATCTGCGGGAGTGTGCCGAGTGCCGGCACTGGGGTGAGCGGGCTCGCCGGCTGAAGCTGCTCGCGGCGGGCCTGGACGACGCGTACGGGATCTGACGCGCTACGGACGGCCGTACGGCGTGTGCCGACGGTGGGCGGGACGTGCGTGCGCGGCACGTCCCATGTGCGGGCAGGGGTCATCGCCCTGTGTCCTTCCTGGAATCCGGGCGCCCTGGAGTGCGGGACGGCCCGGTGACGTGGTTCGGCGCGATGGGTCGCCGTCAGCCGAAGGCGACGGCGACGCGGGCCGGTGGACCACGTGTGGCGAGGACATGGGCGTAGAGCAGCTGCCGCAGCCGGTGCGCGGCGCGCGTGCGGTCGGCGCGGATGCGCGGCGGCCCGGGGCGCGTCGGCACGTCCTGGAAGAGGACGAGCAGCGGTGCGAAGAGCCGGGTGTGCAGGGTCCGGGCGAGCCGGAAGGCGGCCTGTTCGCCGCCGGAGAGCCAGATGCCGCAGACGACCGCGACGAGGACGTGCGCGGACCACATGCCGAGGGCGCCGTGACCGGCGTGCATGGCCATCGAGTGCCCGGACATGGCGTCCATGCTCCCCATATCGCCCATGCCGTGGTCCATGGACGGCATGGACGGCATGGACGGCATCGAGTGGCCCGGCATCGCATGGCCACCCATCTCCATGCCGGACATTCCCGGCATGTCCGATAGCAGGCCGGCTCGTGCGGCCGCGGCCTCACGAGCCGCGTTGACCACGACCTTCTGCGCGAGCGCGAAGAAGTTGTGCAGCCCTGTCTGCGCGCCGACGGTGGCGAAGGTGATCAGCAGCGGGCCGCGTTCGCGCCCCGCGAGGAACCACGCGCCGCTGCCCGTACCGGCCAGTGCGACGGCGACCGCCCACCAGGGAACGGTCGTTCCGGACATGACCGCGTGTCCCAGGGCAGCGAGCAGCACACAGACCACTGCGAACACGGCGGCTCGCAGCGCCCGCGGTCCCTGGTCCGGCTGCCCTGCTCTCATGACCTGCACATCGTTGCACCCGCGTCGCGCGGCGCGAAGGCGGGGGGCGCCCTGAGACCCGGATGCCCCCCCGCTCGGGCGCATGGGTCCGCCCCGTACCGTCCGCCCGGCGGTACGGGGCGTCGGGCCGTCGACTCGGGGGAAGGGCCGACGGCCCGGGGGTCCCATCGCTCCAAATCGGGACTCGCACAGCCGAGTCAACCGTGCGGCGGCCGGGGCCGGGAAGCGTGTGCGAGGGGTGTGCGCGGGTGCGCCGCGCACACCCCGTGTGAACCGTCAGCCTCCGCTCGGCCGCTGCCCGCCGTCCGCACGACCACCCTGACCGCCTTGACCGGTCCGGCCGCCCTGGCCGCCCTGACCACCCGGCAGCCACGCGGCGCTGCCCGAGTCGCCGAAGCGGCTGCCTATCGCCCCCTTGATCACGGAGAGCGCGGCGGGCAGGGAGGCGATGGCGGCGGCCTTGAGCGCGGAGACGCTCGTGAGGTCGAAGCCGTCGGCGATGATCAGGCCGATGAACGTGGTGACGTAGGCGGCGAGCGTCCGCTCGGCGATGTCGACGAGGAGTTTTTTGGACTGTGCGTTCATGGCCTGTTCGTGTCTCTTCCGTTCGTGACTAATGGGTAGAGGCAGCGTGGTGGCCACACGGCCCGCACCGCAAGGCTTGAAGGCTCACGTCCGGACTCGCGCACGGACTCACGTCCGGGCGCGCGTTCCGGCCAGGAGGACCCCCATGACCAATCCATGGCTCGCGATGCCGCACGGCGACGACCCCGCCCGGCGCCGCCGCACCATCCGCACCGCACACACCGCCTTCCTCGACGGCACCCCGCCCGGGCCGCGCGTACGCGCCGTCGTCACCGACTCCTGGCGCCGCTCGGCGGCCGGGCTCTCCTCCCCCGACGTGCTCCCGCCGGTCGAGATCGCCGACGGCGACCTGGAGGCCTACCGCCGCGCGCACCCCCTCGCCGCCGCGCTCCCCCTCTTCCGCGAACTCCTCGGCTCCATCGCCTCCGACGGCGCGCACCTCTTCGCGCTGTGCGACGCGACGGGCCGCCTGCTGTGGGTGGAGGGCCACGCCGGCGTACGCAGACGCGCCGAGCGCATGAACTTCGTCCCGGGCGCCCGCTGGGACGAACGCCACGCGGGCACCAACGCCCCCGGCACCGCCCTGGCCCTCGACCACGCCGTACAGATCTTCGCCACCGAGCACTACAACCGCCTCGTCCAGCCGTGGACCTGCGCCGCCGCCCCCGTGCACGACCCGCGCACCGGTCGGCTGCTGGGCGCGGTGGACATCACCGGCGGCGACCAGCTCGCGGCGCCGCAGAGCCTGGCGCTGGTCCAGGCGACGGCGCGGGCCGCCGAGGCGCAGCTCCCGCCGTCGGGCCCGGCGCCCGGGTGCGTCCTGTCGGCGCTCGGCAGGGACGAGGCGCTGCTGGTCGCAGGCGGGCGGCGGTTACGTCTGAGCCGACGGCACAGCGAGATCCTCACCCTGCTGGCCGACCACCCCGACGGGCTGACGGGCGAGCGGCTCGCGGCGGCACTGTACGGCGAACGCCCGGTGCCCCCCGTGACCCTGCGGGCCGAACTGTCGCGGCTGCGCCGCCTGGTGGGCCCGCTGCTCGCGTCACGCCCGTACCGGCTGTGCGGCACCGTCGCCACCGACTTCGGCTGTCTGGAGCGGACACTCGCGGAGGGCGGCCTCCAGGCGGCCCTCCGCGCGTACGACGGCCCTCTGCTGCCGTTCTCCGAGGCGCCCGGTGTGTGCCGGATGCGGCGGCTCCTGGAGACCCGGCTGCGCAAAGCCGTACTGGCCGGCGGTGACCCGGTGGCGCTCCAGCTGTGGGCCGACAGCCCGTGGGGCGAGGACGATCTGGAGGTGTGGGAACGGCTGCTGGCCGCACTGCCGATGAGCGCGCCGCAGCGGCCGTCGGTGGCGGTGGAGGCACGGCGGCTGCGGGAGGCGTACGCACCGTTCGCAACGTTCGCGCAACCCGTACGGGGCTAGCGTCGGGCCGCGCCGAACGCCGGCACACCGCCACGACGCGCCCGTCATGACACTCCGTCAAGGAAGGCCGCCCCATGCCCCGTTACGCCAGCCCCGGCTCCCCCGACGCGCTCGTCTCGTACCGGCCCCGGTACGACCACTGGATAGGCGGCGAGTACGTGCCGCCGAAGCAGGGCCAGTACTTCGAGAACCCGACCCCGGTGAACGGGCAGCCGTTCACCGAGATCGCCCGCGGCACCGCGGAGGACGTCGAACGCGCCCTGGACGCCGCCCACGCGGCCGCCCCGGCGTGGGGCCGCACCGCGCCGGCCGACCGCGCGGCCGTCCTCAACCGCATCGCCGACCGCATGGAGCAGAACCTGGAGGCGCTCGCGGTCGCCGAGTCGTGGGAGAACGGCAAGCCGGTCCGCGAGACCCTGGCCGCCGACATCCCGCTCGCCATCGACCACTTCCGCTACTTCGCGGGCGCGCTCCGGGCCCAGGAGGGCAGCCTCTCCGAGATCGACGAGGACACCGTCGCGTACCACTTCCACGAACCCCTCGGCGTGGTCGCCCAGATCATCCCCTGGAACTTCCCCATCCTCATGGCCACATGGAAGCTCGCCCCGGCGCTCGCGGCGGGCAACGCCGTCGTGCTCAAGCCCGCGGAACAGACCCCGGCGTCCATCCACGTATGGCTGGACCTGGTCGCCGACCTGCTGCCGCCGGGTGTCGTCAACATCGTCAACGGCTTCGGCGTGGAAGCGGGCAAGCCGCTGGCCTCCAGCCCCCGGGTCGCCAAGATCGCCTTCACCGGCGAGACCACGACCGGCCGCCTGATCATGCAGTACGCCTCCGAGAACCTGAAGCCCGTGACCCTGGAACTCGGCGGGAAGAGCCCGAACATCTTCTTCGACGACGTCTCCGCCGCCGACGACGACTTCCTCGACAAGGCGCTGGAGGGCTTCACGATGTTCGCCCTCAACCAGGGCGAGGTCTGCACCTGCCCGTCCCGCGCCCTGCTCCAACAGGGCCACTACGCGGCCTTCCTGGAAGCGGCCACCGCCCGCACCGAACACATCGTCCAGGGCCACCCCCTCGACACCACCACCATGATCGGCGCCCAGGCGTCCAACGACCAGCTGGAGAAGATCCTCTCCTACCTGGACATCGGCCGCCAGGAAGGCGCCCGCATCCGCACCGGCGGCACCCGCGCCGAACTCGGCGGCGAACTCGAGGGCGGCTACTACGTCCGCCCCACCATCCTCGAGGGCGACAACCGCATGCGCGTCTTCCAGGAGGAGATCTTCGGCCCGGTCGTGGCGGTGACCTCCTTCACCGACTTCGACAACGCGATGACGCTCGCCAACGACACCCTCTACGGCCTGGGCGCGGGCGTCTGGACCCGCAACGGCACCACCGCCTACCGCGCGGGCCGCACCATCCAGGCAGGCCGCGTCTGGACCAACTGCTACCACGCCTACCCGGCCCACGCGGCCTTCGGCGGCTACAAGCAGTCGGGCATCGGGAGGGAGACGCACAAGATGATGCTGGATCACTATCAGCAGACGAAGAATCTGCTGGTGAGCTACTCGCCGAAGAAGCTGGGGTTCTTCTAACAATCAAAGAGAAGGCGCCTGACCTGGCCTTTTGCCCGTCAGGCGCCTTCCGATGGACCAAGATCCCGGCTTACCCGGCAGGTGCCGGACCCTGGCTGGCGCGGCCCCACTCCCGCATGGACCTCTTTTTCGCGTGCGGGTCGGCCGAAGCGGGCTACACGGCGCGCCCGGCGCCGCGCAGCAGAGGCGGGCTGAGCAGCCATGTGCTCCCCCGACGGTAGAGGCCGGCCGGACGCCCGGTGGGGGGCAGCCGCCGCTCCCCCGTGGGCTGCACGAAGCCGAAGGTGTTGAGCACTTTGCGGCGGAAGTTGCTCGGGTCCAGATCCTCCCCCCAGATCACTTCGTAGACCGTGCGCAGCTCGCTCAGGGTGAACGACTCCTCGCAGAAGGCTGTGGCGACGGCGGTGTACTCGATCTTCCTGCGAATCTCCTCCAGGGCATCCGAGAGGATGGCCAGGTGATCGAACGCCAATTCCTCTGCTCCATCCGTCAGTTGTGAGACAGGAGCCCAGTAGGCGCGCCTGGCGTCGGTACCGCCCACCGGAGCGGGAAGATCCGGCCCCAGTGCGAGATAGGCGATCGTGACCACCCTTCCCCGCGGGTCGCGCCGAGGGTCTCCATAGGCACCGAACTGCTCCAGGTGCAGCCGTCCGCCGTCGATCCCGGCCTCTTCCCAGAGCTCACGCAGCGCCCCGTCGCGCAAGGTCTCGTTTTTCTGGACGTAGCCGCCGGGCAGCGCGGGCCGACCGAGGAAAGGCTCCAGCCCGCGCTCGATCAGGAGCACCATCAACTGATCGTCTCTGATGGTGAAGATCGCCAGGTCCACGGTCACCCACGACGCCTCGACCTCCACAGAGTCTTTCAGCCAGTCATCCACCCAGAACCCCTAAAGGTCATGTTGACTTAAACACCTTCGCCATTTATGGTCCCATCAACCATAACTCTACTAGGCAAGGGCAGATCATGCTCACTTCCCATGCGCCACCGGCCAAGGAAGCGACCCATGAACCAACCGCCGCCACGCGCCACTTATGCACTGGCGTGTACGTGGACGAGCGCTTTCGCGACCTCGTGATCAACGAGGTGTGCACCGCGCCGTACCGAAGGGTCGCCCCGTCCTACGGGTTCGACGTCGTTCCCGTCATGCACCACGCGTGGCGAGCCGCCGCACTGAGCACGCTCCTCCGCCTGACATTGGTGGGAGCAGTGGCCGCCCCGGCCTTCGCAGGCGCCCTGCCCACCGCCGTCCTCGTCACCTGCGGCCTCGGCCTCCTGTGGCTGCTGCATCGCGTCATCCTGCTCCGGGACATGGACCGGGAGCCAAGGCCCAGACGGAAGTCCAAACGTCGCGGCCTGGGGCCGGTGCGAAACGATCGGCCGCTCCTCAGGCTGCTCTCCCCGCGGAGACACCCGGAGAGGTCACGCGCACTGAGACGCATCGGTGTCGCAGCGCTCTCCTTGACACTGACCGGCCTGCTCATGGCGCTTACCCATCCGGCCCAGCTCACGATGGCCCTCTACGTGGCCGCGGGAATCACGCTCGTGTGCCTCAGCGTCGGAGCCGCACGTCAACTGATGCTCAACCACATCTTGCGTGCGCCAACTCTCAGACCCACACACCTTTCCAGCCGACAACGGACGGCGGACGCGCAGCAGGCGCACGTCTGTGCCGTATACCGCCGCCCCCGTCACAGCGAGGACGACGAGCACGACCTCACCATGTTCACGCTCTTCGGGGACGAATCACCCTTCATCGGTGCCGGTGAAATCGTCTACCAGTGGAACCCGCCGATGAGTATCCAGTTGCTGCGCCCCAGCAATGACGACGCACCACTCCACGAACGTGAACACCCCATACCACCATTCCAGGCACACGAACTGGTGGAGTACCTACGCGAAGCGGTTCAACTACTGGACACCGACAGCCAGGACGTCCGCCTTCCCGCACAGGTCCGCGACCGCATCTACGTCGCCGAAACCGATGTGGCAGTGGACCATTCCCTCCTTCCACAGGAGTTGGCCGAGGACGACCTGCGCGCCATCATCAACACCCCAGGATCCAAGCAGCACCACTTCCTCGAGGTCACCACGCCCGCGGAGGGATCGGAGTTCGTCGCGACCGTCCTGCTGCACATCAGTCTGCAGGGGCGCACCTTGAGCATCTCCACGGCGGCGTGCGTCCTCGCCCACACACCACGGTCCTTCCAGCGCACCGAGGAGTTCGGTCACCACGGAGCCGTCGCCGTCGTCTGGGCGGCATTTCGCGAACTGGTCACATTACCTTCGGAGATCCAGCGTTCCTGGCGGATCGCCCCCTACCTCTTCGCCTTGAGCAAGGCCGTTGTACTCCCCCGTGACCTCACCTCCGCACCGATCCGCAACGTCCTGATCGGCAGCCGGGTGAGCATACGGGAGAGGTCGGCTCAGGCGTGGTCCAAGATCCAACTGGAGAAGAGCGACATCCTGGGCCGGATGAAGACGATCGAGCAGAGATTGCTCGGGGCCGCCAGCGACTTCCTGGACGCCAGGGATGTAGACATATCCGAATTCAATGACCGCGCACTCAGAATCATCAACAGCGGCATCTTCAACTTCGGCGACAACAACTCCTTCAGCAACAACGCGGTGGGGGACGCGGCTCAGGTCAGCGTCTCCGCGAACCAGTCGGCAGGTCTCAGCAACAGCAGCAGTGGAGGAAGCCAGTGAGCGGCAATCGAGGAATCGTCAGCCACGGCAACAACAACAATCTCAGCAACAACGCCATTGGAGAACATGCCCAAGTCACCGTGACCACTCCCTCTCACGGCACCGGCACCCCCACCGACAACGGCCGCACCGACGAACCGACCGCCGTATGGGACGTGGGAGTTGTCACGATCCTGAGCGAGGAACTGCGTTCCGTGGTCGACGAGTTGAAGTTAAAGCGTCACAAGGAACCCAGCGGACTGTACTTCTACCGGGGCCGGCACACCACGCCGGAAGCGACCCTCCGCATCGTGGCCACCCAGAGCCAGAGCCAGGGACAACGGTCGACGATGGCCGCACTGGAAAACCTGCGTCGCCACTACGAGCCGCGCCTATGGGCCCTGGTCGGCGTGGGCGGAGGCATCCATGACGAGCACGCCCGCATCGGCAACGTCATCGTCGCCACCGACGTCGTCTACTACGAGAATCGCAAGATCAACCCGCGTGGGGACGTTCGCCGCCGCGGGGAGCACCGGCAGGCGCCGGCACCGGTCGTCCATGCGGTGAACGCCTACTTCGCCGATCACGGAACCCCCGCACACGTACACGATCAGTCCTCCCCGTACGCCTCGAAGGAGTTCGAGGTCTACCCGGGGGTGATCGGGTCCGGCGAAGCCGTCATCGCCGACCGCGAGAGCGACATCCGCAGCTACCTCACGGACTATCACGAGAAGGTTCTGGCGCTGGACATGGAAGCCGGAGGACTGAGCCAGTACTGGCAGGAGAATTCCGTCCACGGCGGGTTCAATCCCGGCTGGGTCGTCATCCGAGGCGTGTCCGACAACGCCGACGAGGAAAAGGGCCACGGGTACCACGGCCTCGCCGCCCGGAACGCCGCGCACATCCTGCGGCGCCTCCTGCCCTATCTCTGCTGACCAGGAAGCCGAGAACCGAGATCACCCAGACACAGGGAGATGGCTCGCATGACTGCTTTTCTGTTCGGGGTGCTCAGCTCCCTGGCAGCCAGCGCGATCGTGCTCGTCCTCGGCCTCCTGCACGGCTCGCGCCCAGTGTGGTGGCTGGTCGCCGCCTGCTCCTGGCTCACCGGCACAGGACTCGGCCGCGTGTACCGTCATCAGTCGTCCGCCGAGCAGGACATTGCACGTGACCTGAGCCGGGCGCGCTGGATCAAGATCCTGGCAGGACGAGGAAACGTGCTCACCCGTGAGGTTTTCTCCCCTCTGTGGTCGGGTGAGCTGTCCCCGGAGTCCGTGCAGGTCCTGCTGCCCGACCCGCACACCCGAGGAGACTCCTGGCTCGACCGGCGGTCCCACGACGTGCGCCGCTTCGATCCTGGCTTCACCCCGGAGTTGCTCAGGAGTCAGGTACGGACGAACGTGGACTACCTAGCCCGCAGGGCCCGCACACAGCGCAACTTCGCGCTCCACTGCTTCAACCTGCCCAACACCTGCCGCGTGATCGCAACGGACCGGGTGGCCTACCTCACCTTCTACAGCAGTTCCGCTCACGGCAGGAATTCCCCGTGCCTTTACGCTCGGGCACCCGGACTCCTGTACTCCATCGCCCTGCAGCAGTTCGACGCAGCCTGGATGGACAGCTCACCCGCACTTCCGACGCCCCAGCCCTGACGCCCCCCGCAATCGCCATACATTCCACGTGATGCATCATCGGGAAGACATCGCAGGAGAGCCGAACGCCCTTGCCCCGCATGCGGCGTGTCACCGCACAGCACCGACACGACCAACGTGCGCGTCAAAGCAGATCAAGCCCATGGGAGCGCCCCGTTCACCTGTGTCCCAGGCGCATGCCGAGTCGCTGCACCCGGTAGATGCGACGGCCGTCGACCCACAGCCAGCCGTCGGCGAGGGTGTGCCGGCCCTGGTGGTCCGTGGCCTCTTCGACGATGTCGATGCCGATGGTGACCAGGCTGTCGGTCGGCACCACCTGGCCGCGGTAGCTCCAGGTGAACTCCCGGTCCGTCAACGGTTGGAGAGCGCTTGTGGCAATGTCCTCCGCCGGGGCCGTGTCCAGCAGGCGGTACTGCAGGAGCTGGGCCATGGCTTCCACCCCGAGGGAGCCGGGTTGTACGGGGTCCATGAAGAAGTGGGCCTTGAAGTACCAGGCGCCGGGGTCGACCAGTTTCTCGGCCCGCAGCCGGCCCAGGCCCGCCCGGCCTCCGTACGGCCAGTGCCCGGTGACCCGGTCCAGCATCCGCAGCATGGGGCCGGGCAACCGTGCGCCTGTGGTGGGGCGCTCTGCCGTCAGATCGGCGACCGGACGGAGCCGGTGAGTTCCACCCGGGTGCGCAAGGTCCGGGTATCCGGCCGCACCTGCCGGTGCAGGCGGGCGGTGCCGTCGAGGTTGCGGAAGACGAAGCGGGGGCTGTCGGCGATGGCAAGGTCACCGGTGCGTACGGCGAGCCAGCCGCAGGGTTGCAGCACGACTTCCATCAGCGCCGTCCAGGGCATCACGGCGCTGCCGTTCTACTCGAAGTACCAGAGTTCCGGCGGCACGTCGCACTCGGCGACGACGGTGCTGCCGGGCCGTGGATCGGCGACAGCCGCGTCGAGGGAAACGATCCGGCTCATGAAGTGGTACAGAGGACCGGGCAGCCGGATCGAAGTCGCCGACTGTTCCATGGCCGCGGCCCACGGGCCGAAGGCCTGGCCGGGGTTCCCCCAGGCGCACGCGAGCAGCGACGAGTAGTCGAAGGCGAAGCCGTTCTCCGTGGCCACCGGCCCGGGTTCGCGGCAATCCACCAGGCCGCCCAGCAGCCGGGGTTCGAGGAATGCGCCGGTCGTCTGCTCACGGTGCGGCCCCAGTGCCCGCCAGTGGTCCAGCGGGGCGTCCCGCACCAGACGCACCGCCATGCCCTGGCCCTGGAAGGCGTTGACCCCGTCCACGCTGACCATGACCTCCGCGTACAGCTCGGGGTTCGGGCCGACGCTCAGGCCGCTGACGTGGATCTCGTAGACCAGATGCCAGCTCGCCGAGTCGCCTGGCCTCGGCAGCGGAACCGGCCGGTGGACACTCACGGGCATCAGGAGTGGCGAGGGCCAGGAGGGTGGCGATGAGCCCGCGGCCAAACATGTCAAGAGCCGGCGGACCCTTCCCCGATTCGGCTCGTGCCGGCCGACAGGGCATCGGTCCCGTATTTCTCTTTATAGCGCCGTGCGAGTCACCGGATCCATCACTCACCAGAGTGAAGGCCTGCCTGCGGTACGCCTCTTGCGACTTTCCCGTCCTGCTCGTCAATCACCACAGCTCGGCCCTCGCCCCAATTCATTTCCTCAACATCGCGAATCACAGCCGTCTTTATGCGCAAACGTTCGCCGCATCAGCCTTCGGTGTCAATCGCACACTGCTCGGGAATGATGATCTGCATTTACGGCGATGAGTCAACAGGCGCGCACCGCCATGGCCCGCCTGCTGCTCATGCTCGACTGCCACCACCAGGAGGAGCCCCCTTGGACGTCCCCCTAGGGATGACAATTCGAGTCGCCGCCGCGCGAGTGCGGCGTCCCGCCGCCGCCGGCACGGTCTGCCTGGGCTTGTACCTGCTCGGCATGGACCTGACCGTACTCAATGTCGCACTGCCCGATATCCAAAGGGAATTACGGCCGAGCACGGCGGAAGCCCAATGGATCGTCGACGGCTACGCATTGGTCCTCGGCGGACTGGTCCTTTCCACCGGCGCCGTGACCGACCGCATCGGCCGTCGACTCGCCTTCACCTGTGGTCTGGCCCTGTGTGCGGCCGTCTCCGTCATCGGCGCACTCGCCTCTTCTCCCGGAGTCGTCGTCATCGCGCGGGGCGGCATGGGCGCCGGTGCGGCCCTGTTCATGCCCGCCACCCTCTCCATCATCCGCAACCTCTTCCCGGAGCCCGTCCTGCGCAGGCGCGCGATCGCCGCCTGGTCGGCTGTCGCAGGCCTGGGCATGCTCACGGGCCCGGTGGTCGGCGGTCTCCTGGTGGAACGCTTCTCCTGGCGGGCCGGCTTCTGGATCAACGTCCCCGTCGCGCTGGCCGATGTCCTGCTCGCCCTTCTGCTGGTCCCCGAGACACGCGCCGACCGCACGGAACGGCCGGACGCCGTGGGAACCGTCCTCTCGGCGGCCGGACTCACCACTCTTGTCTGGGCCATCATCGAGGCTCCCGCCAAGGGCTGGGGCAGCGGACCCGTGGTGATCGCGTTCACGGCCGCCGGGATATTCCTGGCGGCTTTCGCCGCCTGGCAGTCCCGTGCCCGTGCGCCCATGTTGCCGTCGTTCGTGCTGCGCGACCGGCGGATCGTCGGCGCGACCGTGGCCCTGGCGCTGACGTCGTTCGCCGTCCTGGGCGCCCTGTTCGTCCTCACCCTGTATCTGCAGAACATCCTGGGCTACACCCCCTTGGAGGCCGGGCTGCGCACCCTGCCGCAGTCGGCGGCCATGGCGGTCGGCGCGGTTGCGGCTCTTCCGCTGCTGGGCCGGTTCCACGCGGGAGTTCCCGTCGTCCTCGGTCTGCTCCTGGCCTCGGCGGCCTTCGCCCTCTGGGCCGGCACGAGCTCCGGCTCCGGATACGGGCGCCTGCTCACGGTCGAGCTCGTGGCAGGCCTGGGGGTGGGACTGGTATCCGCCGCCGGCACCGAGGCCGTCATGGGCGCGATCCCTCCCGACCGCGCGGCCCTCGGTTCGGCCCTCAACGACGCCACCCGCCAGGTCGGTGCCTCCCTTGGTGTCGCGGTGCAAGGCTCGATTCTCGCCACGGTCTACACCAGCCACCTGACCCGTCGACTGGCAGACCTCCACCTCACCTACCCGCCCGGCTCGCGACCGGTCGGCTCGGGTCTCCCGGGCGGCATGCCCACGGACCGGCTGCCTCCGCAGATCGGCGCCGCCCTGACCGCAGCGGTCCGGAGCGCGTTCGTCGACGCGCTGGACGTCGTCGCCGCCGTGGCCGCCGCTGTCACGCTGATGACCGCAATGGCGTCTGCGTACTGGCTACGCCGTCGTTGAGCCTTCGACGCGTCCGCCGCGTCCGGCCACCACCAGCAGCGCCGCGGAGAGGCACGGTGCACGCTGTGCGACGAGACCGGCTCCGGCGCTGTCGGCATCTTTCCCGTCCCGCAGCGGTTTCCCTCCCGGCCGGTGCGGCAACTGGCTAGACTTGAAGAGTTGTTCAATTCATTAGTTGCCGTAGTGGTCAAGGCAGCGCAGGAAGCCGGTGACGTGTACGCGGCCACGGTGGCGGCGGGCGAGCTGGAGGACGCGCTGCGCCCGGCCCGTGAGCACGGTGGGGAAGTCGAGGGCGAGCAGTGACGGGTGTTCCGCTGTACCAGGCGAAGGCGGAGTTCTTCCGGATGCTGGGCCACCCGGTCCGCATCCGGGTCCTGGAGCTGCTCCAGGACGGGCCCATGCCGGTACGTGAGCTGCTGGCCGCGACCGGGATCGAGCCCTCCAGCCTGTCGCAGCAGTTGGCGGTGCTGCGGCGCTCGGGCATCGTCACCTCCACCCGCACCGGGTCGACGGTCGTCTACGAACTCGCCGGCGGCGACGTCGCCGAACTCATGCGTGCCGCACGCCGCATCCTCACCCAGATGCTCGCCGGACAGAACGAACTCCTCGAAGAGCTCCTGGAAGCCGACTCCGGGACAGCGCGGTGAGATGGCGCCGCAAGCGCATACCGGCGGCATGCGGGCGTGGCTCCTCGCCCGTCTGGCGCCGCAGCCTGACGTTGCCACTGGTCCCGGAAGCGGTACGCCAGGCACGCCGTGACACCGCCGCGGCGCTCTCGGAGTACGGGCTGTGCCCCAACACCTCTTTCAACGGCGCGGTGTTGCTGGCGGTGAGCGAGCTGGTCACCAACGCGGTCCGGCACGCCGCCGACCGGTCGCCGACGGTGGACGTGACGATCGCGCTGGGGGCCGGGCAGCTCGTCATCGGCGTCGCGGACCAGGACCCGTGCCTTCCCTGCCTCTCCCCGGACGTCATGGGCGACGGTCTGCGGACGGTCGCCGACCTGGCCACCGCCTACCACGGCGCGCTCAGCGTGGAACCGGCTGTCCACGGCTGCGGCAAGGCGGTACTGATCCGGTTCGCGCTCCCCGACCCCCTGAACTTCCCTTCAGGAACCGAGCTGTTGGGGCCGCGGCCGGTCAGACGGGCAGACTGAAGGCGTCCGGGACGACGGTGCAGGGCCGCTTCACCGCGCCTGCGGCCTCCGCGCGTCGCCCGTGCTCCGGTCGGTGCCCGTGGGGTGGCCGAAGCGGTAGCCCTGCACGCCGCGGGGGTGGATGCGCAGCAGCGCGTCGTGGGGGCCGTGGGCCCAGCCGGGCAGGGTGCGCCGGTAGTGGCCGGCCTCGTCGGGGTCGGTGATGAGTTCGGCCAGGCCGGTCGCGGTCACGGCCCAGCCGGTGCCGGTGTTGGGGTGGAGGTAGTCGCAGTGGTAGGTGACCGTGGCCCTGGCGGCCAGCGCGGCGCTCGGGGCGGGGGCGCGGACGATCAGGCGCCCGTACTCCAGCACGTGGGAGGCGGGCCGCACGGCGATGGCGTCGCGCTGCTCGTAGAGCATCCGGCCCTGGGACGCGCCGCCGAGCAGGTAGAGGGCTTCCTCTCCGGAGACGTCGACCATGCGGCGCGGTGGTGGAGCGGTGGTCATCGTGCGGGCTCCTCGGTGATGGCGGCGGGCTTCTGCGCGGGGACGGGCAGGAGTCCGGCGTGGTGCAGGTGGGCGCGGGCGGCGGTGACGGCTTCGGGGGTGGTGGCGTACTCGCGGCCCTCCTGGCGGAGCAGGTCCAGTGCGCCGGTGGAGTCGAGGACCTGACGCTGGCCGGGGCGTATGCCGGAGGTCATCACGACGATCCCGCGGCGGTGCAGCTCGGTCACCGCGTCCTTCAGGACGAGGGCGCCGGTGGCGTCCATGGTGCTCACGCGGGACATGCGCAGGACGACCACCCGCACGTCCGCGACCTCGGAGAGTTCCGGCAGGAAGCGGTGGGCGGCGGCGAAGAACAGCGGGCCGTCGATGCGGTAGGCGACGATGTGCTCGGCGAGCAGCGCGTGTTCCTCGTCGCCGTGGTCACCCGACGCACCGGTCTTGAAGGGGACTTGGGCCAGGCGGGCCTGCTTGGCCACGGCCCGCAGCGCGAGCGCGCCCGCCACCAGCAGGCCGATGACGACCGCGTACACCAGGTCCAGGGCCAGTGTCGCGACGGCGGTCAGGGCCAGGACGAGGGCGTCGGAGCGGGTGGCCCGTGCCATGGCCCGCAGCGAGCCGACCTCGACCATGCGGACGGCGGTCGCGATCAGCACACCGGCCAGGGCGGCCAGCGGGATACGGGAGACCAGCGGGGCGGCGGCAAAGACGATGACCGCGAGCACGCCGGCGTGGGTCAGGGAGGCCAGGCGGGAGCCCGCTCCGGTGCGGACGTTGACGGCGGTACGGGCTATCGCGCCGGTCGCCGGGACACCGCCGAACAGCGGGGCGGCGATGTTCGCCAGCCCCTGGCCGAACAGCTCCCGGTCCGGATCGTGCTTCTGCCCCACCGTCATCCCGTCCGCCACCGACGCGGACAGCAGCGACTCCAACGCGGCCAGGGCCGCCACCGCGACCGCCGGGGCCAGCAGCGAGCCGAGCGCGCCCGCGTCGAGGAAGGCCAGGGAGGGGGCGGGCAGTCCGGCGGGCAGGTCCCCGATCGGGCGGGCCGCGTCCAGGTGGAGGACCTGGGCCGCGACGGTCGCGGCGATCACCGCGAGGATCGAGAACGGGACGGCGGGCCGCCACCGTGCGCCGGCCAGCATGACCGCGGCCACCGCGGCGGCGAGCGCGACGGCCGTCCAGTTCGGCGCCTTCGCGAACGCCTCGACCGCGCGCCAGGTCACCACCAGGACCTTGTCGCCCTCCGGCTTGGCCACGCCCAGCGCGTTCGGCACCTGCTGCAGACCGATCACACACGCGATGCCCAGGGTGAAACCCTCCACCACGGGAGCCGGGATGTACCGCATGTAGCGCCCGGCACGGGCGAGGGCCAGCGCGATCAGCATCAGCCCGGCGATCAGCCCGACGGTCAGGACCCCGCCGGGCCCGTACCGGGCGACGATCGGCACCAGCACCACCGTCATCGCACCCGTGGGCCCGGACACCTGAAGATTCGACCCGCCGAACATCGCGGCCAGCGCACCCGCGACGACCGCGGTGGCCAGACCGGCCTCGGCCCCCAGGCCGGAGGAGACCCCGAAACCCAGCGCCAGCGGCAGCGCCACGATCGCCACGGTCAGCCCCGCCAGCAGATCGCGCTTCGGATCACGGCGCATCGCCGCGATGTCGGCGCGGGCGGGCAGCAGGGAACGTACCCGGGACCACGCCCGGACAGCCGTCGCGCTCACTTCGCGCCGACCTCGGCTTCCCGCAGCTCCTCCAGCAGCTCGTGCTGCCCGGTCAGCATCTCGGTCAGGATCCTGCGCGCCGCCCGCATCAGCTCGGCCACGTCCCCGCCCGCCAGCTCGTACACGACCGTCGATCCCGTACGGGTGGAGATCACGATGCCCGAGCGGCGCAGCACGGCGAGCTGCTGCGACAAGGCCGCCGGCTCGATCTCGATCTCCGTCAGCAGCTCGCGCACCGGCATCGGTCCGTCCTGCAGCAGCTCCAGCACCCGGATGCGGACCGGGTGGCCCAGCATCCGGAAGAACTCCGCCTTCGCCTGATACAGCGGAACCGGCACGAAACCTCAGCCTCTCGCCTCATCGCCCCCGGCACGGGGGCAGCGTCTGATGCTGTGCCCGCGGCTACCTACGGACACAGCAAAGACATCATGTAGCGAATTGCAAACTTTTGCAATTCGCTAGTTCGGCGAGCGGCCCGAGCGAGCGTGGGGGACGACACCGGGCGCGCTCATTTCCGCCGCGCCATCGCAATGCCCCCGGCACCGATCACGCAAGCGACGGTGGCCGCGAAGTAGGCCAGGTGATAGCCGCCCAGCCGGTTGTCGCCGGTCGCCGCGATCAGGACCAGGACCGCGACTCCGGCGCTGGAACCGATCTGCTGCGCGACGACGTTCACCGCTCCGGCAACCGCGTGCTGGTGCGGCGGGACACCGGTGAGTCCGGCCGTCGTCATCGCGGGGAAGTTCAGCCCCTGGCCGAAGCCGCTGATCACCAACCCGGGCATCACATGCAGCACGTAGCCGCCATGCTGCGGGGTGGTCGTCCACAGTGCCGTTCCCGCGCCGATGAGAAGGATCCCGGTGACCATCAGCGCCCGCGGGCCGTACCTGGCCAGCAGCCGTCCGGTGGCGAAGTTGGCCGTGAGGAACACCGTCAGCGACATCGGCACCAGGGCGAGGCCGGATTCGACCGGGGAGTATCCCAGCATCCCCTGCAGATACAGCGGCGCGAAGAACACGATCCCGACCGACGCCGTGTACTGGAGGAACGCCGCCGCGGTCGCGAGCCGCACCGATGGCACGCGGAAGAGGGCGAGAGGCAACAGCGGGTCGGCCGTGCGGTGTTCGCGTACGACGAAGAGCACCAGGAAGACCACAGCGGCGCCGATGACGCCCCATGCCCGCATCCCGCCCAGGCTCGCGCCGACGACGAGCAGCGTGAGGCCGAGGGTGCCGGAGACGGCGCCGGCCATGTCCAACGGCCCTCTGCGGCCCGCCCCGTCGGGCAGTCCGGCCCGCGTGACCGCGAGCACGACCGCTCCGAGTGCCACCGAGAACCACAGGACCGACCGCCAGCCGAGGAACTCGGTCAGTACGCCGCCCAGCAGCATCCCGCCGCTGAAGCTGGCCGCGCCGACCGCGGCGTACACGCCCAGCGCACGGCTGCGTTCCGGTCCGGCCGGAAACACCTCGGTCAGCAGGGCCAGCGCGGCCGGGCCCGACAGGGCCGCGCCGATTCCCTGCACCGCCCGCGCGCCGAGCAGCACCGCGCCGTCCGGTGCCAGGGCCCCGGCCAACGCGGCCACCGTGAACAGGGCGACCCCGGCCTCGAAGACCCGCCGTCGGCCGAACATGTCGGCCAGCCGGCCACCCACCAGCAGGAAACCGGCGAACGTGACGGAATAGGCCGTCATGACCCACTGGAGGGTGGTGTCGCCCAGGCCGAAGCGTTCTCCGACGGACGGCAGGGCCGCGTTCAGGACGGCCATTCCGCTCAGGTCCAGCGCGAGGGCCCCGGCCAGCACCCCGAGCGCCAGGCCCGACCTGTTCCGCGACGCCGTCGCGACGCTGGTCATGCGGGCCTGCCGGGGAACTCTTCGCCGTCGGTGTCCACCACGGTGGCGGCCAGGGCCCCGGTCGCGCCGTGCCGCGCTCCCCGTACGCCGCGACCGTAACTGACGGGCACCGGCGGGGCCGTGCCTATCGCGGTCGGCAAGGCCCGCCCCCGTGATGATCTGTTGCGCATAGCGGTGTTGCTTCCTCTCCCCGGACGGGTTGGACACGAACCCCGTAAGCCGATCACTGCATCACACACAGGTCAACCGCTTGTTTCCCCAACTGGCCGGAAACGGCCCGTAGTCCACACACGTCTCGCTGTCGGCGCCATTGCGCGGAAAAGTGTGAACCGGCCACCTGAGGGTCAAATTTTGCCAGTGCACGTTCCGGTCAGAGGTTCGCTCTTGTCTCACCAGTCACAGAGTGGCAGTCTGACTCGCCAATCAGTCGATCACCTCGTAATCGGTCCACCTGGGCAAGACGGACCTTGATACCCGTCGGCAGTGACCGTGCCAGTGAAGAGTCACCCGGCGGGTGAACTGTCTGGACATTGATTCCGAATCAGTTCGTGCCCTGATTCGGTCAGGACGACTCAACGAGGGCAGCCACGGTGCCGCTGCCATCACGTGGTTGATGGAGTTTCCGAGCCCTCGATCCGCCGGTGGCAACCTCTGCCCGTCCATTCCATCCGCCCTGCCGAGGAGGCGAAATGCCCCAAGAGCGCGGAGCGCGCAATGTGCGCGCCGTAACAGATTTCCTGCTTTCTCGCGTCGTCGAGCTGCTGGACGTGTCCAAGGACACGGTGGATCGCTGGGCACCGATGCACCAATACGGTCTGGACTCGGTGAAGGCGACGACTCTTGCCGCCTCGTTATCCGAATTCGTCGGCTGGAAAGTACCGATCACCTGGATGTGGCAGTACCCGACCGCCGACGAGCTGTCCCGTGCGCTCGTCGAGGGTCCACGTGCCGCGGAGACCGCCGCCCCGGGCAATGACCGCCGTACGGCGTCGCACGAGCCCATCGCGATCGTGGGCATCGGCTGCCGGTTCCCCGGCGGACCGGACCCGTCCGCGTTCTGGCAGCTGCTGTCCGAGGGCCGCGACGCTGTCGGCCCGGTGCCGGCCGCGCGACGCGACCTCCTGAACGACAAGGTGCGGTGGGGCGGGTTCATCGACGGTATCGACCAGTTCGATCCGCTGTTCTTCGGCATCTCGCCCCGCGAAGCCGTCCAGATGGACCCGCAGCAGCGTCTGATCCTGGAGCTGGCCTGGGAGGCACTGGAGGACGCGGGTGTCGCGCCCCAGAGCCTCGTGGGCAGCGACACCGGTGTGTTCATGGCCTCCTGCTGGGGCGACTACGCCGCTCTGGCGCACTACCGCGGCCCCGACAGCCAGATCACCCCGCACACGGCGACCGGCATGCACGACGGCATCATCGCCAACCGCGTCTCCTACGTCCTCGGGCTGCAGGGCCCGAGCATGGCCATCGACGCCGCCTGCGCCGGATCGCTGGTCTCGGTGCACGTCGGGTGCCAGTCGATCTGGATGGGCGAGAGCGAACTGGTGCTGGCCGGTGGCGTGAACCTGAGCTTCGTCTCCGACTACTACACCGCCATGGACCGGATGGGCGCGCTCGCCCCGGACGGCCGCTGCAAGTCGTTCGACGCCCGCGCCGACGGCTACGTCCGCGGCGAGGGCGCCGGGGTCGTCGTGCTCGCCCCGCTGAGCGTGGCGCTCGAACGCGATCTGCCGGTGTACTGCCTGATCAAGGGCAGCTCGTCCCACAACGACGGGCTGAGCAACGGCATGACCGCGCCGAACCCCCAGGCGCAGGAGAAGATGCTCCGCACCGCGTATCAGCGGGCCGGCATCGCACCGTCCCTCGTGGACTACATCGAGTGCCATGGCTCCGCGACGCCCCTCGGCGACCCGATCGAGGCCAATGCCATCGGCGCGGTCCTCGGCGGTGACCGCGGGGTGCCGCTGCGGCTCGGTTCCGTCAAGTCCAACGTCGGGCATCTGGAGGCGGCGGCGGGCATCGTCGGCCTGGTCAAGCTCGCGCTGTCGATGCGCAACGGCGTGCTGCCGCCGAGCCTGCACTACACCTCCCCGAACCCGCAGATCATGTTCGACGAGTACAACCTCACCGTCCAGGACCGGCTGACGCCGTGGCCGCGACGGTCCGACGCGCGCCGCGGCGGCGTCAGCTCGTTCGGGTTCGGCGGCGCGATCTGTCATGTGGTCGTCGAGGAACTGCCGCGCCCCGAGAGCTCGCTCCTCCTGCTGGCCGAGGACTCCCGGGAGGCGCTGGCCGAGCGGGCCCTGGCACTGCGCGACGAGAACGACCTGCGGGCGGTCTGTACGCGGACACCCGGCGACGGCAGGTTCCGGCTCGCGGCCACCGCCCGCGACATGACCGAACTCAGGGCGCGGCTGGACGCCTTCGGCACCGGCACGACGGCCGACGGGCTGAGCGTCGGGGAGGTCTCCGGACGCAGGCCGCGGGTGGCGTTCCTGTTCTCGGGCAACGGCTCGCAGTGGGTGGGCATGGGCAGGCAACTGCTCGCCGGTATGCCCGTGTTCCGGCGGTCCATGATGAAGTCCGACAAGCGGATGCGGGACCTGCTGGGCTTCTCGCTCGTCGACCAGCTGCTGGCGCCCGACGGCCGCATCGACGACATGGACGTCTTCCAGCCGCTGCTGTTCGCCATACAGGTCGCGCTGGCCGACGCCTGGCGCTCGCTGGGGGTGGAGCCGGACGTCGTCGTGGGACAGAGCGTCGGCGAGTTCGCCGCCTCCCACATCGCGGGCGCGCTCGACTTCGAGGACGCCTCCCTCCTGGCCGCCCACCACGGCCGGCTGCTCCAGCAGTTGGCCGTCGGACGCGGTGACGGCATCGTGGTCATGGCCGGTGCGGATGTCGTCAAGCAGCACCTGACCGGACAGCTCACCGTCTCCGGCTACAACGGCCTGAACTCCACCCTGGTCACCGGCACACCGCAGGAGATCGGCGAACTCGGCCTGCGGCTCACCGAAGAGGGCATCACCAGCCACCGGGTGCGGATGGGCCACGCACCGCACTCCCCGCTGGTCGACCACGTTCTCGCCCCGCTGAAGGCCGAACTCGCCGGCATCAGGCCCCGGACCACGCGCATCCCGATGATCTCGACGGTCACCGGCGAACTTGTCGACGGCGCGGAACTCGGGCCGGACTACTGGGCGGACAACCTGCGCCAGGAGATCCGGGTGGTCGACGCCCTGACGGTCCTGCGCGACCACGACGTCGACGCGGTGATCGAACTCAGCCCGCATCCCCTCCTGCTCAAGTCGGTGTCGGAGATCCTGACGGCGGCCACCCTGCCCTCGCTCCGCCGTGGCACCGACGAGGCCCTGACCATGCTGAACTCGCTCGGCGCGCTCCACACCGCCGGACTCCCCGTCGTCCCCGGCCCGTTCCTCGCGGGTGACCGGGGACGGCACGTCACGCCGGGCCGGGGCGGCGTCGCGGCCGACGGGCAGCTGCACCTCGTACCGGTCACGGCGCGCACGGCGGCCGCGCTGACCGACACCTGCCGTGAGCTGTCCAACCACGTCGAACGTGACACGGGCCTGCGGGTCTCCGACCTCGCCTACACGCTCGCGACCCGGCGTACCCACCACAACCACCGGATCGCGCTGTTCGCCCGCAACCGCCAGGACGTCCTGGACGGACTCGCCCGGGTCGCCGCCGGTCGGCCGCACCCCGACGTCGTCACGGGCGCCGTCGCCGGCAACAGCGACCGGCGGGTGGCGCTGGTGTTCTCGGGCGGCGGGACGCAATGGGTCGGCATGGGCCGGGAGCTCATGCGTTCGCACCCCGGTTTCCGCGCGTCGATGCGGGCCTGCGACGCCGCCGTGCGCGCGGCGGGCGGCTGCTCGGTGCTCGACCAGCTCGCCGCCCCGGCCGACGGGGCCAGGTTCGAGGAGATGGACTTCCAGCAGCCCGTGCTGTTCGCCTTGCAGGTCTCGCTGGCGAAGGTCTGGCTCGGACTCGGCATCCGGCCGACCGCGGTCGTCGGGCACAGCCTGGGCGAGGTCGCGGCCGCCTGTGTCGCGGGCGCGCTGTCGTTGGAGGACGCCGCCCGCGTCGTGGTCGCCCGGTCGCACCTGCTCGAACGGAAAGCGGCACCCGGCGCCATGATCTCGGTCGACCTGCCGGAGGAGGAGCTGCTGCCGCGGATCGCCCCGTACGCCGGGCACGTGGCCGTCGCCGTGGTCAACAGCCCCACCAGCGCGGCGGTTTCCGGCTCGCCCGACGCCGTCGGCGCCCTGGAGGCCGATCTCCGGCGGGACGGGATCTCGACCCGGAGGATCCGGGTCGAACGGCCGGTGCACAGCCCCGGCATGGATCCGCTGCTCCAGCCGCTGCGCGAGAGCATCGACGGCATCACCCCGTTGACGAACGGCATCGACTTCCACTCCACGGCACTGGCCGGCACGGTGAACCCGGTCGCCGACGTCGACTACTGGGTGCACAACCTGCGCAACCAGGTCCGGTTCGCCGAGACGATCGGCGCGCTGGTCGACGAGGGCGTCGGCACCTTCATCGAGATCGGCCCGCACGAGACGCTGCGCGGCGCGGTCGAGGAGATCGCGCTGACCCGTGGCGCCCGTGTGCACGCGGTCAACTCCCTGCGGCGCGACGAGAGCGACGTCCGCTGCCTGCTGGAGGCCACCGCGTCGTTGTACGTCAGGGGCCTCCCGCTGACCTTCGACCCGCTGTTCGCCGACGACGTCGAGGTCGTCGAGACCCCGCTCGTACAGTGGCAGAAGGACCGCTACTGGCTGGACAGCACGCCTCGCCGCGAGGCCGCGCCGGCCCCGGCCGTCGGAACCGTGGCCGAGACCGTGGCCGGGGCCACGGCCGGGACCACGGTCGCCCCGGTGGAGAGCGGGCCCGCGGAGAGCAAACCGGCGGAGAACAGGCCGGTGGCGGAAGTCGTCCTCGGTGAGATCGCCGACGCGCTGGGCGTGCCGGTGAGCAGGTTCGACGAGAACGCCGGTCTGCGCGACTTCGGCCTCGACTCGATGCTGGCGATCCGCCTCGTCAACAGGTTGCAGGCACTGTTCGGGCAGCGCGTGTCGCCGGTGGTGTTCCTGGACGGGCGGACCATATCCGAGGTCGTCGGCCACGTCGTCGAGGCCGTCGACGGTCCGGCTGCCACCGCGGCGGCGCGGCCGGACCGGACGTCGCAGTTGCCGCCGGAAGCGACGTCCGCACCGGCGCCCGGGGCCGGGCCGGCCCCGGCGTTCCTCGACGACCTGTCCGAGCTGGACGCCGAGGAGCTGGTGGAGGAACTGGCCGCGCGCGGCTTGCTGGATGCCACCGACGTGCCGGCGTTCGAGCAGCTGCGCGCCGGCGGTCTCGGTCTCGAACTGGCGCCGGCCTCGCACGGCCAGGCCTCGCTGTGGTTCATGCAGATGGTCGCGCCGGACGCCGTGCCCTACAACTTCATGGTGGCCGCCCGGATCCGGACCGCGGTCGACGAGGAGGCCCTCGACCGCGCCGTACGGGCCGTGATGGAACGGCATCCCGCGCTGCGCACGGTCTTCGTCGAGGCCGGCGGCCGCCCGTACCAGGTCGTTCTGGACGAGCCGGTGTACGAGTTCGTCGTGGTGGACAGCTCGGACAAGGACGACGAACAGGCCCGCGAGGAACTGGCCGAGTACGGGCACCTGCCGCTCGACATGGACAACGGGCCCTTGGTGCGCGTGGTGCTGATGGCCCGTGGACCGGCGGACCACTACCTGCTGGTGCTCGTGCACCACATCGCGTCCGACGCGGCGTCGGCCGACGTGATGATCCGCGAACTCCAGGAGTACTACGAGGGCGTCCGCCCCGCCGGCAGCGCGCCGGTCGCCCCTTACACGGAGTTCGTCGAGTGGGAGCGGCAGTGGCTGGCCGGTCCCGCGGCCGACGCGGCGCTGGCCTGGTGGTCGGAGAAACTGGCCGACCCGCCCGCCCGTCTCGACCTGTCCACCATGGAGCGGCCTCCCGGCGTCACCTACGAAGGCCGCGACCTCACGTTCCGCTGGAGCGCCGAAGAGACCGGCCTGCTCAGAGAGTTCGCGGTGCGCGAAGGCGTGTCGGTCAGCACCGTGGTGCTGGCCGGTTTCTTCGCCACGCTCAACCGTGTGGCCGGGGCCGAGGACTCCGTACTGGCCACCGCCATCGCCCAACGCGGCGAACCCGGCTGGGAGTCCGCCATCGGCTACTACCTGAACACGGTGCTGGTGCGGGCGAGGCCCGCCGGTGACCGCAGTTTCCGGGAGCTGCTGCGCGAGGTCCACGCCTTCTCGCTCGGCCTGCTCGAGCACATGAACTACCCCCTCGATCTGCTGGCGTCCGCCCTGCGGCCGCCGAGGGCCGAGGGCCGCTCCCCGTGGTTCGACGTGGTGGTGAACTGGCTGTCCTCGGAGGCGTTCCCCCGGTCCGTCAAGCTCTTCCACGGCATCGGCGACACCATCGCGCCCGACGGCGCCCTGCCGCTCGAACCGCTGCGGGTGCGCAGGCACCTCGCCAAATTCGACCTGGAGATCTCGATGGCCGACATCTCCGGCGAGGTGGTCGGCCACGTCCAGTACAAACCGAGCTACCTGGAGAAGCGGACCGTGACGGCACTGCTCGCGCTCTACCGCACGGTGCTCTTCGACTCGATCGCCCAACCCGACCTGGCACTCGAAGACATCACGCCGAGCGGCCTCCCCGAGGAGACGGACCAGTGACCGAAACCCTGCACTCCGAGTTCGTCGAGCAAGCCGCCGAGAACCCCGGCGCGCCCGCGGTCTACTCCGACGCCGGCGTCCTGACCTACGGCGACCTGGACGAGCGGTCCCGTGTGCTGGCCGAACGGCTCGTCGCCGACGGCGCCGGCCCCGGCGTACCGGTCGGCATCTGTGTCGAGCGCACCCCCGACCTGCTCGTCGGCATCCTGGCCGCCCTGCGCGCGGGCTCCTGCTACGTGCCGCTGGACCCGAGGTATCCGGCCGACCGGCTGACCTTCATGGTCCGGGACAGCGGGACCCGTCTGCTGCTGACCACGCCCGCGTCCCGGGCCAGTTGCCCGGCCGGCCCGACCGTGGTCGTGCTGGGGGAGACCGTGACGACCGAGCCGGGCGAGAAGCCCGTTCCGGTCGTGCCCGGCGACACCGCGTACGTCATCTACACGTCGGGATCCACCGGCACGCCGAAGGGCGTGGCCGTCCGGCACGGCGGCTGCGTCGCCATGCTGGCCGAAATGGACCGGATCTTCGAGGGCTGCGACCTGAGCGGCGTCTCGGCGGCGAGCTCGGTCTGCTTCGACATGTCCGTGATGGAGATCTTCGCCGCGCTGTGCCGCGGCGGCGCCGTCGTGCTCGTGGAGAGCGCCGTCCACCTGCCGGAGAGCCGGTACGCCGACAGGATCACCCACCTCAACGTCGTCCCGTCGGTGATGAACGGCCTGCTCGACGCCGGCGTTCTGCCCCCGAACGTGCGCACGGTCGTGTTCGGCGGCGAGGCCCTGCGGCGCAAACTGGTGGACCGGACGTACCGGGAGACCGGCGCCGACCGGGTCTTCAACGCCTACGGCCCCACCGAGGGAACCGTCTTCTGCTCGTTCGGGCTGGTGCCGGAGGACGGGACCGGCGAGCCGACGATCGGCACGCCGTCGGTCGGCGCCCGTATCCACGTACTCGACGAGAACCTGGAGCGGCTGCCCGCCGGCGAGCCCGGTGAGCTGTACCTCGGCGGCGCCGGCCTCGCCCACGGCTACGTCAACCGGCCGCGCACCACGGCCGAACGGTTCGTGCCGGACCCGTTCCTGAGCGGCGAGCGCATGTACCGCACCGGTGACGTCGTCAAGTTCACCGAGGACGGCGAGCTCCGGTTCCTCGGCCGCACCGACCACCAGGTCAAGCTGCGCGGCTTCCGTATCGAGCTGGAAGAGGTCGAGGCCCGGCTGACCGGCTGCCCCGAGGTCAGGGAGGCCGCCGCCGCCGTACAGGGCAACAGACTCGTCGGCTACGTCGTGCCCGAGGGCGACGGCCACCCGCGGGACGGCGCCCGGCCGGACGCCGGACTCCAGAGCGCCATCACCCGCAAGCTCGCCGCCGAGCTGCCCGAGCACATGGTGCCGGCGACGATCGTGTTCCTGTCCGCGCTTCCGCTGGGACCCGGCGGAAAGCTCGACCGCGCCGCGCTTCCCGAGCCGCCGGCCGCCGGGAACAGCGGGCCCCTGACGGCTGCCAGTACGCCGACCGAGGTGGCGCTGTCGGAGATCTGGGGCCAGTTGCTCGGCCTCGAACCGGCGGGCATCGACGTCCGGGCCGCCTTCTACGACCTCGGCGGCGACTCGCTGCTGCTCGTCCGGCTGGCCAGGCTGATGACCCGGCGGTTCGACCGCCGGGTCCGCGTGCCCGACCTCTTCAGCTTCCGTGACATCTCCTCCCTCGGCCGCTGGCTCGACGAGGAGAGCGGCGCCACCCCCGAGGTGGTCCGGTCGGCGCGCCTCCGCGCCAACACCCGCCGCGCGGCGCTGCGCGGCCGCGCCACCTCCACCGGCAGTTGAGCCACCCCCCTTCGACACGAAGCAGGAGCCTCACCATGACCGACAGCCCCGAGCAGGAGTACGACCCGGGCGATGTGGCCGTCATCGGCATGTCCCTGCGGGCGCCCGGCGCCCGCACCAAGGAGCAGTTCTGGGACAACCTCGTGCACGGCAGGGAGTCCGTGTCGTTCCTCGCCAAGGACGACATCCACGTCGACGAGACCTTGATCCACAGCCCGTTCTACGTCCGGGCCTGCGGTGTGCTCGACACCTACGACAAGTTCGACCCCGCGGTCTTCGGCATCAGCGACCGGATGGCGGCCGCGATGACCCCGGAGAACCGGCTGTTCCTGGAGAGCGCGTGGGAGACGCTGGAGGACGGCGGTTACGACCCGGACCGGGTCGAGGCCGAGATAGGCATGTACGGCGCCAACAACCCGCAGACCGCCGCCCTCTACAGCTCCCCGCCGGACCGGGTGTCGGTCGGCCCCGAGGCGATCGAGGCCAGCCTGGCGTGGTCGCCGGACACCATGACGTCCAACGCGCTGTACTACATGGGGCTCACCGGCGAGGCCGTCACCGTCGCCGCCGTCTGCGCAGGCTTCCACTACGCGGTGCACCTGGCCTGCCAGTCGCTGCTGCTCGGCCAGACCGACATGGCGATCGCCGGTGGTGCGATGGTCCGGCTGCCGCACCCCCGCGGTCACCTGTGGGAGGAGAACCGCATCCTGTCGAAGGACGGCCACTGCCGCCCGTTCGACGCCAACGGCACCGGCACCGCCCTGTCCAGCGGTGTCGTCACCGTGCTGCTCAAGCCGCTGGCACAGGCCGTCGCCGACCGCGACCACGTCTACGCCGTGGTCAAGGGCACGGCCATCAACAACAACGGCGTCAGCGCGATGGCCTACGGCCTGGCCCAGCCCGAGCGGCTGAGCGCGTGCATCGCCAACGCCATGGAGGTGGGCGGCGTCACCCCGGACACCGTCTCCATGTACGAGGCCAACGGACTCGGGATGCCGATGACCGACGAGCTCGAAGTGCACGCGGCGAGCATGGCGTTCGGCAAGCAGACCGGCACCACCTCGATCGGCGGGGTCAAGGGCAACGTGGGCCACGGCGGTGTGGTGTCGGGCGGCTTCGGCGCGGTGAAGGCCGCGATGGCCCTGTACCACGGGAAGCTGCCGGCGACGATCAACCTGACGGAGGTCAACCAGGACCTCGACCTCCCCAGCACCCCGTTCGTACCGCAGCTGGAGGCGGCCGACTGGGAGCCGGAGTCCGGTATCCGCCGTGCGGGCATCACCTCGATCGGCGGCGGTGGCTACAACGCGCACCTGCTGCTGGAGGAGCCGCCGGTGGTCGCCGGGCGCGCCCCCGAGGCCGGCGGCAGGCCGCGGCTTGCCACCTTGTCCGCCCTGGACGACGAAGCACTGGCGCGTCAGCGCGCGCGGCTGAAGGAGCGGCTGGAGGCCGACCCCGGCCTGCGTCTGGACGACGTCTGCTTCAGCCTCAACCTGGGCCGCAAGGTGATGACGCGCCGGTGGGCGGCCGTGGTCCGCAGCCGCGAGGAGCTGATCGCGGCGCTGTCCGACGGCTCTCCCCTCGGCCTGGCCACCGGGACCGCCGCCGCGCCGAGAGTGGACGCCGGTTCCTTCCGCCGCAACGACAACGGGATCGTGCGGTCCGGGACGGACGCGCACGCGCTGTCCGAGCTGGCCGCCGCCTGGGTCGACGGCGAGCAGGTGGACTTCGGCTCCCTGCACATGGGGGAGACCAGCCACCGCGTGCCGCTGCCCACCTACCCGTTCCAGCCGCGCCGGTTCTGGCGTACGGACTGGTGACCGTGAGCACACCGGCACCGGACACCGTGGACCTGGGCGATCCGGACACCTTCGCGGACCACGACCTCGACGAGTTCTGGCGCACCCTGCGCGACACCGCCCCGGTGCACTGGAATCCTCCGGTCGACGGCCGCCGGGGGTTCTGGGTGCTCTCCCGCTACGACGACATCATGGCCACCTACCGGGACAACGTGAACTTCACGTCCGAGCGCGGCAATGTGCTCGTCACGCTGCTGGGCGGCGGGGACGCCGGCGCCGGCCGGATGCTGGCCGTCACCGACGGGCACCGGCACCACGAGCTGCGCAAGATCCTTCAGCGGGTGCTCTCGCCGAGGGTGCTCGCCGAGGTCGCGCGAACGGTGCGGGTCAACACCCGGCGGTGGATCCGCGAGGCGGTCGAGTCCGGCGGCTGCGACTTCGCCGAGCAGATCGCCGCCCGGATCCCGATGACCACGATCTCGAACCTGCTCGGAGTACCCGAGCAGGACCGGGACTTCCTTCTCTCCCTGACCAGGACCGCGCTGTCGGCCGACGACGAGGACGTCGACGAGATCGACTCCGAGATGGCCCGCAACGAGATCCTGATGTACTTCATGGACATCGTCGAGGAGCGGCGCGAGTCCCCCGGCGACGACGTGATCAGCATGCTGGTCGGCAGCTCCGTCGACGGCGTGCCGCTGTCCGACGAGGACGTCGTGCTCAACTGCTACAGCCTGATCATCGGGGGCGACGAGACCAGCCGGCTCACGATGATCGACTGCGTCCGCATGCTCGCGGCCCGGCCCGAGCAGTGGCGGCGGCTCAAGCACGGTGAGGTCGCCGTCGAGACCGCCGTGGACGAGGTGCTGCGCTGGGCGTCCCCCACGATGCACTTCGGGCGCAGTGTCGTACGGGAGACCGAACTGCACGGCGTACGGCTGCGGCCGGGCGAGATCGTCACGCTCTGGCACGCCTCCGGCAACCGGGACGAACGGGTCTTCGCGCGGCCCGGGGAGTTCGACCTCGGCCGCACCCCCAACAAACACCTGGCCTTCGGCTACGGCCCGCACTTCTGCGTCGGCTCGTACCTGGCCAAGGTGGAGATCGCCGAACTGCTGGCCGCCCTGCGGGACTTCACCACCGGGTTCGAGCAGACCGGCGAGTCGCTGCCCATCCGGTCCAACTTCCTGACCGGCTTCTCCACGCTGCCGGTGCGGTTCCGGCCCGATCACTCCGGACTGAAAGAGGCCCCCTTTCCCCTCAGCACCTGCCACACCAGCGACTGCCGGGAGCGCGAGTGAACATCTACCTATCAGGACGAGGGGCATTCGCGGTGCAGGTCGCGGAAGCCCTGCTGGACGAAGGCCACAAGGTCGTCGGCGCGGCCGCACCCAGGCTGCGCCAGGGCCGTTCCGACGAGAGCGACGCGATGTCCTGGGACCGCCTGCGCGCCTGGGCGTACCCCAGGAGCATCCCTTGGACGGACTCGGCCGAGCTGCGCGCGATGCACGTGCCCGACAGCGTGGACATCATCGTCGCCGCGCATTCGCACGCCTTCATCGGCCGGCGGACACGGGCCAGGGCGGGCGTCGCCACCATCGGCTACCACCCCAGCCTGCTGCCGTTGCACCGCGGCCGGGACGCGATCCGATGGACGATTCGCGACGGTGACAAGGTGACGGGCGGGAGTGTCTACCACCTCACCGAGCGTACCGACGCCGGACCGATCGCCGCACAGGAGCACCTGTTGGTGCCCCCGGGCTCGACCGTGCAGAGCCTGTGGCGCGAGCACCTGGCCCCGCTCGGTGTGCGGTTGCTGGTGCGGGTGGTCGCCGACCTCGCCGAGGGCAGGCGGATCGAGGTCCCGCAGGACGAGAAGATGGCGACGTGGGAGCCCGCGATGGACGCGCCGCCACTGTTCAAGCCCGAACTCGTCGCGCTGCCGGGAACGGCGTCCGTCGACGGCAGCAAGTGGGCGCTGCACGCGCGGTGAACCGCTCCATGAGCGCGTTCACGGAACTCGCGCGCACGGTGGCGCGGTCCCGGGACGCGGAGGCGTAGTGGGCAAGGGACTTGCCGGCCGGCTGCTGCGCCGCGGCTACGCCCTCGGCCGCCACGCGTCCGTGTCCCGGCCGGGGACCGGGCCGAGGGCTACGCCTTGCGGAGCCGGTCGATGATGCCGTCGAGGTCGCGCTGGAAGAGGTCCGGGCGGACGAAGTGCCCGCCCGGCACCTCGTGCCACTCGTGCGGGATGCCGGCGTTGCCGAGGAGGCCGCGGAACTCCCGCTGGGTGTCGAGCACGGCGGTCTCGTTGAACCTGTCCCAGAACGTCGGCTCGGGACTGGTGCCGGCCACCATGAAGACCCGCTTGTTCCGGTAACTCTCGATGCGCTGGCAGGGGTTGTCCATGTTGACCCTGTTCTGGTCCCACGGCACGCCGTAGACCGTTCCGCCGCCCAGTTCCAGGGCCGCGGAGGACAGGTTGGCCCAGTGGACGACCCCGCCCGCGATGCCGCCGGCGACGCCGCGCAGGCTGGCCGGGCCGGAGTGGGAGCTCACCGAGGCGAAGTGGCCCCAGTACTTGGCCGCGTACTTCAGCGCGCCGAAGCCGCCCATCGAGAATCCGGAGACGGCGCGGCCGTCGTACTCGGCGTACGTCCGGAAGTTCGCCTCGATCCACGGGAGCAACTGGGCCATGTGGAAGGTCTCCCAGTTCCGGGGACCGACGTTGGTGGTGACCGGGTTGGAGTACCAGCCCGCGTGCCCGCCGTCGGGCATCACCACGATGATCGGCTTGCCCGCGGTCCAGTCGCGGATGTGCAGGCGGTCGAAGGTGATGAAGTCCTGGTCGGTGCCGCCGCCGTGGAACAGGTAGAGGACGGGGTAGGTGCGGCCGCTGGTGTGGTAGTCGTCGGGGAGCAGGACGTTGACGGCGGGGGCCCAGCCGATCGCCGCGGTGTCGAACCGGTAGTACCACATACGCGGGTCCGCCTCGCCCGCTTCCCTGATGTGCAGCCCGAAGCCGTCGGAGGCGGCACTGGCCGACGACGCCGACGCGACGACGCCCCCGGCGCCGAGAGCCACCGCCGCGGAGACCCCGCCGGCGGCCTTCAGGACACCTCTGCGCGTGGGGTGGTGCTCACTCATCATGACCTCCTGGTCAGTTGTCACATGCGCACCGGTCGGAGCCGACCGGTCCGCAAGGTAACCGTGGGCGGCCGGGCAAGGCATCCGGAACGATCCGGAGTGACAGGGCCCGGCGGTCCCTGACAGGCTCGTGGAGCGCGAAGGGCGGCCCCTTACCGCCGCACGGGGGTGGGACGCGGGCACTCGGGGACCGCGGGGCGGTCCTTCGTGCGCACGGCGGGCAGCCAGGCGGTGGACTGCGGGAGGCGCACACGGAACCACTCGGCGGACTGCACGTCCGCCTCGTCGATGATGACCATCCCCTGGGGAAGCCGGCAGTCGACGGCGAGGACATCACCGTGCCACACCCTTGTCGGCACGACGTTGTCGATGGTGTAGGGATGCAGGGGATCGATCGCCAGGCCGAGACTGCACTCCGGCTCCCGGTCCGTACGGCTCCTGCAGTTCTGGTCGGCGTTGAACACCCGTATCCGGGCGGCGGATTCGGCCGCGGCGCCGTCCGGTGCCGTCGTGGCGGGCGCGCCGTCGCGCGCGGCGTTCGACCAGGCCCAGGTCGCCGCGGCCATCCCGCACACCGCGACGGCCAGGAGAGCGGCGCGGGTTCCGCCGAGCCGGCGTACCGCCGGAGGCGCGGCCGTACGGCCGGCGGCGGCCCGGCCGACCTCCACGGCGGGCTCCGCCTCCGGGGCCGGGCGGGCGGTGATGCGCGCCAGCAGGCTCTCGGCGGTGTGCGCGGCACGTGCGTCGTGGGTCGGGGCCAGGCAGTCGGCGGCCAGCGCACGCCAGAACGGCGGTACCGCGTCGGCCAGGCGCAGCGGTGCGCGCCCGTCGGCGTACTCCTGTGCCGCGGCACTGCGCGACACCGGTGTGGCACCGGGGAACGGCGGGGCGCCGGACGCGAACACCTCGTGGATCATGATGCCCAGGGCCCAGATG
Source organism: Streptomyces sp. NPDC002537 (assembly GCF_053594975.1). Classification (NCBI taxonomy): domain Bacteria; kingdom Bacillati; phylum Actinomycetota; class Actinomycetes; order Kitasatosporales; family Streptomycetaceae; genus Streptomyces; species Streptomyces sp. NPDC002537. The sequence goes on along the minus strand of NZ_JBSFWT010000026.1, from coordinate 49,822 downwards.
TCGGCGCTCGTCCGGACCCGCACGCCGCGCTCGCCGAGCGGGGCCTTCCAGCGCTCCGGCGGGAGGTAGTCCAGGGTGCCCATCGGGGGCGCGTACCCGTGGGTGGCGTGGTCGCCGGCCAGTTCCGTGGCGAGTCCGAAGTCCGAGAGCTTGACCGAACCGTCCGCCATGAGCAGGACGTTGTCCGGCTTGAGGTCGCCGTGCACCCAGCCGCTGCGGTGCAGATGTGCCAGGCCCTCGCAGATCCCGGTGATCAGCCGGGCGCCTTCGGCCTCGGTCACTCCGGCGGCGAGCCTGCTCCGCAGACTGCACTCGGCCCGCTCCATGACGAGCACGATCGCGCCGTCCAGGAACGGGTGGCCCGGTTCGCCGAGCACGACGGAGTCCAGCAGGCGTATCAGCCTCGGGTGGTGGGCCCGGCGGCCGAGTTCGACCTCCCGCCGGGCGGCTTCCGCGACGTTGCGGGCCTGGCGCGGTGCGAGCCCGGCGGTCGGCAGGAACTTGAGCGCGACGTCTCCCCCGCCCGCGCGCCCGGTGCCGTCGCCGACCGGGCGCCCGGCGTGGACCGTCGCCCAGCCACCGGCCGCGATCGGCCCGGTGACCTCCCAGTCACCGACCCGGTAGCCGCGCGGGAGTTGCTCCGCGCGATCGCTCCCCGAGGTGTCGGCCGGGTCGCGCACCGTCTCAGCCCCCGGTCCGCCGGCCGTACCGGCGTATGCCGGCGCTCCCCGCGGGTCCGCGTCTCATCTCACCGTCTCCCGCTCCCGTGTGCCCGCTCCGGCCCGGGGCGGGAGCAGCGCGAGATGCTCCTCGCGCACGAGCCCGAACCGCAGCGCGATGCCGACGATCGACTCCCGCTTGCCGTTGCGGCGGGCCTCCCTGCGGAGTCCGTGTTCGGCCGGGACGCCGATCCGCATCTTCTCCTCGGCGATGTAGTCGATGTGCGAGCTGACCGCCCGGGGCGTCAGCCGCCCGCAGGCGGCGTGGTCCCCGAGCCGCTCGACGATCTGAGGGGTCGTCGGCACCGCGACCGGCGACTCGTCGCGCAGCCGCGGTTCGCAGAGCGCGACCAGCACCAGGAAGTAGCGGGACGTCTCGTCCAGGGAGTACGCCGGGACGGTGTGGGTCCCCCATTGGCCGTCGAGGGTGTCCGGGTCCAGGTAGACGTGGTCGGGCGCGAACACCTGGAAGGCGACCGTGCCGTTGCTCCGGGTGGGCAGCACGACCCGGGCGAACTCGAAGGGGATGGGCGCGCCGGCCCGCCGTGGCGGCACCCTCAGGTACTCCCCCGCCCCTTCCGGGTTCTCCACCAGATAACTCTGGGTCCTGCTGTGGTTGCTGAGCTGCCAGTGGTCGTCCGTCACGCGGATCTCCCCGGCCAGCCGGGAGATCGCCGTGTCGGCGAGGCGGAGTTCGACCGGGGTCCTCGCGGAGCCCCGCCCGAAACGGGCCACTCCTCCCGGGCCGAGCCGCAACGTCACCGCGTCACCGCTCCGCGCCCCTCCGATGCCGCCGCTCCCCTGTGGCAGATGGATCACTACCCCGCTCACCGCGCCCTCCCCAACCCCCGTACCACCGGTTGCCACGCACTCCGAACGTTATACATCCCCCGCACATCGGGGTCGCGGCCGGAGGGAAGGCGGAGTGGTGCGGGGGGTCCCGCCTTCCCCCTCTGTCGGTTTCCATCGGTTTCTGTCGGTGCGGTGGGCCTGTCGGTGCGGTGGGCCGGATCAGGGCGCCCCGCCGCCCGCTTACGAGGCCTTCCTTCGGGTCTGCGGGAGGAGGGTCAGGTGGGTGCCCGGACGGCCCGTACGGCGGCCGTTGGTGGTGGGGTAGACGTCCACCCGGCCCGCGGGACGCCAGTGCTGGCCCAGGCGCTTCGCCGTGTACATGGCCTCGTCCGCGCCGCGCAGCAGTTCAGGCAGGCCGGCACCGGGGCGGTGGCCGACGCGGCACAGGCCGATGGAGGCGCGGGGCGAGAGGGTGACGGTGCCGGTGTCGAGCGCGGCGGAGAGCCGCGCGGAGAGGCCGTAGGTCAGTTCCGCGTGCAGGTCGGCGTCCGGCGCGAGGCGGACCACGGCGGTGTACTCGTCGCCGCCCAGCCGCGCGGCGAACCCGCCCCGCTCGTGGCACCAGGCGGCGAGCCGCCGGCCGACGGCGGCGATGACCTGGTCCCCCACGGCGTGGCCGTGGGTGTCGTTGATCTGCTTGAAGCCGTTGAGGTCGAGGAGCAGCACGGCGGCGTCCGGGTGCCTGACGGCCCGCCGCGCCCGGGAGGTGAACTCATCGCGGCACATGAGGCCCGTGAGGGGATCGGTGCGGGCGGTGCGGAGGCGGCGGACGAGGATGAGCGCGTGGGCGGCCCAGCCGACGGTCGGCGCGGCTATGGGGAGTGCCTGGACGAGGAGGTTCATCGAGCACCTTCCGAACAGAGAGCTGGCCCGCCACGGCTTCGCGGACTCGGCGCGTGCGGGCCGGTGGGTGGTCCGGTCATGCTGGAGATCCCCCCTTTCCGCTCGATCGGCGCCAACTCCGCTTCTGTTCAAGGCCGTTCGCATACGATGTCTGGCGGGCGGCGCCCGTTCGGGGCAGGCTGTCCGGATGGACAAGGACGTTATGGGCAAGGGCGTTATGGACGAGGACGTTTCCCGTGTCGCGCTCACGCCTGCCGCCGCCGAACTGGTCCGGCGGCTCCGGGAGAAGCACGGTCCGCTGATGTTCCATCAGTCCGGTGGCTGCTGCGACGGAAGTTCACCCATGTGTTATCCGTACGGGGAGTTCCGTACGGGTGGGTCCGATGTGCTGCTCACGGAGCTCGCCGTGGCGGGGGTGGCCGAGCGGGTGGGGTTCTGGATGTCGGCCGATCAGTTCGAGCGGTGGCGGCACACACATCTGACGGTGGACGTGGTGGCCGGGCGGGGCAGCGGCTTCTCGCTGGAGGCGCCCGAGGGGGTGCGGTTCCTCGTGCGGTCGCGGTTGTTGAGCGACGAGGAGGCGCGGGTCCTCGACGGCTGACCGTCTCGCCCGCGCCTCCCGCCCGCCCGGCGGCTCCTCGCTACGACCCCGCGTCCGCCAGGGACAGCGTGCGCAGCCGCTCCGGCGGGCCCGGCCTCGCGTAGTACCAGCCCTGGGCCGTGTCGCAGCCGAGGATCCGGAGGTGTTCGGCCTGGGTGCCCGTCTCGACGCCCTCGACCGTGACCGACAGGTCGAGGGTGTGGGCGAGGGAGACGATGCCCTCGACGATCTTCACATCGACCGGGTCCGCGGGCGAGCACTGCATGCCGCGGGTGAAGGACCGGTCGAGCTTGAGCGTGCTGACGGGCAGTCTGCGCAGGTAGGAGAGGTTGGAGTAGCCGGTGCCGAAGTCGTCGAGGGCGATGTCGACGCCCATGTCGGCGAGTTGGCGCAGCGGGCGCAGCTCCTCCTCGTCGGCGCCGATCAGCGCGTTCTCGGTGACCTCGAGGCAGAGCGAGGACGGCTCCAGGCCCGCGTTCTCCAGGATGGCGACGGTGTCGGCGACCAGGAACGGGTAGCGGAGCTGGGACGGCGAGAGGTTGACGTTGACGCGCATGGGGGTCCGGTCGGCGCCCTCCTGCCAGGCCCGTGCCTGCCGCGCGGACTCCTCCAGGACCCAGCGCCCGAGCGGCACGATCAGCCCGGTGCTCTCGGCGAGCGGGATGAACTGGTCCGGGCCGAGCACTCCGTGGACGGGGTGCAGCCAGCGGACGAGCGCCTCCGCGCCGCGCACGGTGCCGTCGGTGAGGTGTACGAGGGGCTGGTACTCGATGAAGAACTCGCTGTTGTCGAGCGCCGCGGGCAGCCGGTTGGTGAGGCTGTGCCGGGCGATGACCCGGGCGTCGGAGTCGGCGTCGGCGAGTTCGTAGCGGTTGCCGCCGGCGGCCTTGGCCCGGTACATCGTGATGTCGGCGCTGCGCAGCACCTCGGCGGCGCCGAGTTCGCCGGCGGCGCCGTCGACGATGCCGATGCTGGCCCGTACGGACAGGTCGCGGCCGTCGAGGCGGATGGGCCGGGAGAGGGCGGCCAGCATGCGGCGGGCGAGGGCGATCGCGTCGGCCTGCGCGGTCGGGCCGGTGAGCAGGGCCACGAATTCGTCGCCGCCGAGGCGGGCGACGAGCTCGGCGGGGGCCGTGGCGCAGGAGCGCAGCCGTTCGGCGACGGCGACGAGGAGTTCGTCGCCCACGGCGTGCCCGAGGCTGTCGTTGACCGCCTTGAAGCCGTCGAGGTCGAGGTAGCACAGGCCGAAGCGGGACGGGTCGGAGCCGGCGCCGGAGGTGGCGAGCGCCCGGTCGAGGTTCTCGAAGAAGAGGGTGCGGTTGGGCAGGCCGGTGAGGGCGTCGTGGGTGGCCTCGTAGCGCAGCCGTTCGTGGAGCAGCCGCCGTTCGGTGATGTCCTCCATGAGCGCGAGCTGGTACTGGGGCTCGCCGTGGGCGTCGCGGAGCAGGGCCACGGAGAGGTCGGTCCACAGGACGCTGCCGTCGCCGCGGTAGTACGGCTTCTCGACGCGGTAGTAGTCGCGGTCGCCGCGGATCAGTTCGCTGTACATGCCCCAGACGTCCGGGTGGTCGTCGGGGTGCACCATCTCGCCGACGTTCCGGCCCATCACGTCCTGGACCGGGCCGCCGAACATCCGGGTGAGGGCGTCGTTGACGTCCATGATGCGGCCCTCGACGTCCGCGATGCCGACGCCGATGGCCGCGCCCTCGAACACCGCCCGGAACCGGGCCTCGCTGGTGTGCAGGGCCTTCTCCGTCTCCGCCTGCGCGGCCAGGGCGGCGCGGGAGAGGGCGTCCTGCTCGGCGAGAGCGCGCTCGCGGAGGGCGCGCGCGAAGCCGGCGGAGAGCGAGTGCTGGAGGCGGGCGCACCGCGCGCGGGCCTCGGTGTCGGAGACGGTGCCGCCCGGCGGGCAGTACACCAGGAGGTAGGAGTCGATGGCGCCGAGGACCGACGGCAGCGCCTCGGGGTCGGTGCAGTGGGCGCGGACGAGCGCCGCGCCGACCTCGGTGGCGGGGGCGGGGTCGAACGGCCAGGTGCACAGGACGGCAGCGAGCCGGCCGGCGAGGGGGACGAGGTGGTCCTCGAACTCGGCGCGGGACATATGGGTCGCCGTGACCGGGTAGACGGCCCGGCTCCAGATCGCGGCGAACCGTCTGAGGCTGTCGTCGCGCCCGGGGCCGCCCGGCCCTTCGGAGCCCCGGCGGTCCGGTTCCGATTCCGGTTCTGGTTCCGGTTCCGGATGGTGGCCGCGGAAGGCGTGGGCGTGATGTCCCCGCGCGTGGTGGACGTAGGCGCCTCCGGCGCCGGGGCGGTCCCCCGCCGTGGCGCGGCCCTCCGCCTCGGTGCGGCCTTCCTCGCAGCAGGGCTCCCCGGCCCCGCCGCCGTCTCCCGCGCGCTCCGTGAAACCCGTGGGTCCCGTATGCCCCACGGGCCCTGCCCGTCCCGCGGAAGCGGAACCCGTACGCCCCGTGGCACCTCCCGTGAGACCCTCGTCAGTGCGGCCGTCCCCCGAGCGGCCTTCCTGCGTATGGCAGTCCTGCGCCTGGCCGTCGCGCACGCAGAACCCGGCGGCCCTGCCCGTCGCGACGCCCAGGGCCGCTGCCCCGCTCCCGATACCCACCCCGACCCCGGCTCTGCTTCCGATTCCGTTTACGGTTCCGCTCATCGCGCTGCCCTTGGTTCCGGCCGCCGCCCGTACGGGCCCGCCGGCCGCCCCTCCCGCTGTTCCGCCCCCGGATCCGCCCAGCGTCGTACCGCTCGACGTGTCGGTCACGGCCGGCGCCTCACCGCGGCCGAGCCGTCGTACACGGAAGGGTCGATGCCTCGGGGGATCCGGGTGGGACGCTCCATCAGTCTGACTCTCCAGCTCATCGAACGGATATGTGAGCAGAGGCTACTGATCGACCGTTCGAATGGAAGAAGCAAGTGGAAAACTGCGATCCGCATTTAACTCAGTTCAACTCTGCCTCATCCGGGTGCTCTCCTCGAAGCACCTCAAAACAACTTTCCTACGTGAGATGCATCTCTCCCGCTCCCCCTCTCACGCGCCCCTACGATCGCAGCAGGCACTCGGACGCGGCCACATGGCGGCGCCACCGAGTGCGTCGATCATGCAATAAATGATCTTGGTAGGGGAAATGTGCGCTCAGGATCGCGGCTCACGCCACATCGGCCACATGTGCGGACCGTCCGGCAGCTCGATGGGCGCGCCCATGGCGGCGAAGCCGAGGCGTTCGTAGAGCGCCCTGCTGCGCGCGTTGCTCGCCTCCAGGTAGGCGGGCATCCCCTCCCGGTCGCAGCGGTCCAGGACGGGCGCGAGCAGCGCCCGCCCGCGGCCCTCGCCGCGACGGCCCGGGGCGGCGACGATGACCGGCAGGTAGTAGTGCGAGCGGTCGGTGGGGTGCGCGAGGCCCGCGAGCTCACCGACGGTCCGGACGCGTTCATTGCCGGGGGCGGCCGCGCACAGCTGCTCGCCGAGGTCCTCGCCGCCCTCACCGTCCTCATCGGCCTCGGCCCCCGCCCGCACCGGCAGCCAGAGCGCCGCCGCCGAGAGGTCGTCCGTCACATCGACCCAGCCGTCGCGCAGCGCGGCGTCCAGGTAGACGCCGAAGAAGCCCGGCTGCGCGGCGCGCCGGTACTCCTCGCCGGGGAAGACCCAGCCGCTGACCGGGTCCGCCATGAACGACTCCCCGATCAGCAGACTGATCGCGTCCCGCTCCTCCCGCACGGCCCGGCGGATCTCCGGTACGACGACTGCGCCCTGATGCACGGTCATGGCCCCTTCCCCTGCGTACGCATGCGTACGAACCCTGTGTGCGACCGACGTGGCGATCGCGTGTCCGTCGATCGTACGGACCAGGGGCGCGCCGGTGGTACGGGGCGGCGGGCGCCGGTCAGCGGACCCCGACGGCCGCCAGGGTGTGGCGCTGCGCGGCCGTGGGCTCGACGGGGAAGTAGAGGTAACAGACACCTCCCGTGCCGTTCCTCACCTGGCCCTGCGCGTTGTGTCGCTTGGTGCGCAGCCAGATGTTCTCGAACTGGCGGCGTTTGTAGACGCGTCGGACCGCTCCGTCCGACGGGCTCGCCGGGTCGTTGGCCACGACATCGCCGTCCCGGGTGAAGCCGACGACGCACATCAGGTGGCCCGCGGTGCCGTAGCCGGCGCCGTCCAGTTCGGAGGCGAGGAAGGACTGCGAGGTGATGACGGGGATCTTCGCGCGGATCAGCCGCTCCACATCGCCGAGCGAGCGCAGCCGGGTGACGACGGCCTGCATGTCGCGGTACGTGGCCGCGTAGGCGGCGTTGAACGGCCAGTTGCCGCAGCCCTGGTACTGGTAGTCGTAGGTGGAGCGGGCCGCGTGGCAGACCTGGGGGTCGGCGTACGCGGGGTCGACCCAGGCGAGATCCGCCCGCGAGGGGACCCGGCCCCAGTATTCGAGCACCATCTGCGAGGAGGTCGGGCTGCACCACGCCTCGCCGCCGTTGTCGTACTGCGGGTACTGGCCCTTGTGGATCTCCTGCGAGTAGTGCGGCACCTTCAGCTCGTGGCCCCGCCCCTCCCCCGGCGCGGAGGCGGGCACGGTGAAGCGGTCGGGGATGTCGGAGCCCATGGCGCCGAGCCGCCACACGGTGGGGGTGAGGGCGGTGCCGGGCCTGCGGTGGAGGGTGAGGCGCAGTTCGTACGAGGCCAGCCGGAGGCCGGTCGCGGGGTCGTCGATCGCGAGGGTGTCGGTGGAGACGCTGCTCCTGCCGTCCTTCTGGCCGTCGACGGAGGTGCGCCGGATGTCGCCCGCCGCGTCACCGGCGGTCCAGCGGCCCATCACATACCAAGGAGTGCGCCCGCCGTCGGTGTAGGTGGCGCGGAGCTCGACCTGGAGCCAGGTGCCCGCGGGCGCGTGGGCGTTCCAGGAGGCGACGACCTCGCTCGCGGGGGCGGGGAGGCGGCGGACCGGCCCGGTCCAGGTGGCGTACTCCCAGGTGGCCGTGGTGCCGGTGTGCGGGTCGGCGTAGTCCAGGGTGCCGACGGGGTGGTCGATGGCGATGCCGGAGCGGTGTCCGGTGCAGGCGCGGGTGCCGTGGGCGGTGCCCTGGCGCCAGTCGGCAGGGGTGGTCCAGGCGTGGTAGTCGACGGCTTCTCCTCCGGATGGGGCGGCGACGGCGAGTTGGGGGGTGACCGCGGCGGCGGCGACCGCGCCGAGGGCTGCTGCGAGGACGGTGCGTCTGCTGGACATGGCGGTGATCTCTCTGGTCGGTCGGCTGGCGAGGGGTTTTTCCCCAGCCCCGCCCCTCCCCGAAACTGAGGGAACCCCCCAGGCCTCCCTGATTCGGGGGCCGGGCCCCGCACACCGCTCGCGCCGCGGCCTACGGTGGAACCGTGAACGATTCGTCCCGCCTCGCCCCGCTCGCCCGGCGGCTCCGCGCCCTCCCCCCGTCCCTCGGACGGGTAAGACTCGTGGCCGTCGACGGCCACGCCGGCTCCGGCAAGTCCACCTTCAGCGCACGGCTCGCCGCGGCCCTCGGCGGCGCGCCCGTCCTGCACCTGGACGACCTCGCCACGCACGAGGAGCTGTTCGAGTGGACCGAGCGGCTCCGCGACTGGGTCCTGGAGCCGCTGGCCCGCGGCGAGACCGCGCACTACCGCGCCTACGACTGGGTGGCCCGCGAGTTCGCGGAGGAGCGCACGCTCCCGGCGGCGCCGGTCGTCCTCGTGGAGGGCGTCGGCGCGGGCCGACGGGCCCTGAGACCTCATCTGGCGTGCCTGTTGTGGATGGAGTTGACCCATGAAAACTCTTGGGAAAGGGGTCAACTCCGTGATGGTCCCGAACTGACCGATTTCTGGGACGGCTGGAAGCGAGCGGAGCGGCGCCACTTCTCGACGGATCCCACCCGCCCCTACGCGGAACTACTGGTTCTCCAGGGACGAGAGGGATACGAGGTGCTGCCGGGGCCCCAAGAGACCTCGTGAACCGCCCTTGCCCTCACGCTCAGTGAGCAACTGGGGCCGGTGCACCGGCCGTCGCCGACCGATCCCCGCCGAGTGCGCCAACTCGGCTTGACCGAGGGGGCGTACAGGACTTACGTTCTCATTAGGCGGCCGTCAGCGGTCGCCGGAAGACGCGAAGCCCCCGGTTGTTCCCCCGTGATCGGGGGCTTCGTACGTTCCTCGAAACCCCCTTTTGAGTGCTTTGCTCCGCCGTCCCCTTCACACTGGGTGACCGCCTTCCGGATCGTTTTCCGGCCCCCGGGGATCGTCCCGACACCGTGAACAGCGGTGCGGCACCCTTCGGCCCATGCCAACCGCGCAGGTACGATGCCAGACGGCACACCTCTCGGCTGGGTGCGCCACACACACTGGTCAACTCCCGTCCACAGCACAGCGGTTCGGAAAGGCGCGCCAGGCAGCCGCCCGGCAGCACGCTACGGGGGCAGGGTTTGTGGGGGACGTGATGGATATCGGCATGCAGGGCCCACCCGCCCCGGCCGATCTCGCCTGGCTGCGCGCCGTCGACGCCTACACCATGGGCGCGTACGCACAGGCCGAGGAGGAGTTCCGGGCCGCGGTCCGGGCCGATCCGGGAATGGCCGACGCCTGGCTGGGGCTGCACGCGCTGCGCGCCGAGACGACCACCGCGCTGCTGCGCATGTACCGCCATCGCGACCGGTTCGGCGAGCAGCGCACCCGCCACCGGCGCACCCTCAACTCCTGGTACTGGCTCGGCTGGTGGGTCCAGCCCGTACTGGAGAGCGGCCGTGACCTGCTGCTCGCCCACGCCTCGCACTGGCTCGACGGCCGCCATGTGCCCGAGCTGGACCGGGCCCTGGCCGACTGCCCGCCCGTCGAGACGGACCCCCAGGTCCGCTTCCTGCACGCGTGCCGCGCCTACCTCGTCAAGGACTGGGAGCAGCTCGTCCGGCACACCGAACCCCTGCTCGGCGATCCGCTGCTGGGCATCGAGGCCGGTCTCTTCGGCGGCATGGCCCGGGTCCGCCTGGAGATGTACGGCCAGGCGGAACCGCTGCTGTCCGCCGCGCTGATGCGCTGCCGCAGCGAGCAGCCGCAGCGCAAGGAGCTGCGCTACTGGCTGGCCCGCGCGCACGAGGGCACCGGCCGCAGCGCCGCGGCGCTCCCCCTCTACCGGGCCGTGCACCGCGTCGATCCGTCCTTCATGGACACCTCCGCCCGGCTCACGGCCATCGCCGACGCGGACGGCCTCGACGAGCACCTGGACCTGGCGTCCGTGTCCCTGGGCGGTCCCCCGGTCCAGGACCCCGCGACCCCCGACGGGGCGGCGGGCGACCCCGACACGCTGCCCTCCCCCGAACCCCTCGACGGCCGCGATCTGCTGACCGGCGGCCCGGACCCGGCCGGCACGGCACAGCCCGGCCCCGACGGCACGCGCAGGCCCGTCCGGGTCCCTTCCCAGCAGCAGCCCGTGCCGCAGCCGATGCCCGGCCCGTCCGACCCCGTGCTGCTGGCGCAGGCCCTCTCCGAGCTGGAGCGGATGGTCGGCCTGGAGCCCGTCAAACGGCAGGTGCGGGCGCTGTCCGCGCAACTGCACATGGCACGGCTGCGGGCCGGACAGGGGCTTCCGGTGCAGCCTCCCAAACGGCACTTCGTCTTCTCCGGCCCCTCGGGCACCGGTAAGACCACGGTCGCCCGCATCCTCGGCAGGGTCTTCTACGCGCTGGGGCTGCTGGGCGGCGACCACCTGGTCGAGGCCCAGCGCGCCGACCTGGTCGGCGAGTTCCTGGGACAGACCGCCGTCAAGGCCAATGAGCTGATCGACTCCGCGCTCGGCGGGGTGCTCTTCGTCGACGAGGCGTACAGCCTCTCCAACTCCGGCTACAGCAAGGGCGACGCGTACGGCGACGAGGCCCTCCAGGTGCTGCTCAAACGTGCCGAGGACAACCGCGACCGCCTGGTCGTCATCCTCGCCGGCTACCCCGAGGGCATGGACCGGCTGCTGGCCACCAACCCCGGCCTGGGCTCCCGCTTCACCACCCGGGTGGACTTCCCCAGCTACCGCCCCCGCGAACTGACCAGCATCGGAGAGGTGCTGGCCGCCGAGAACGGCGACCGGTGGGACGAGGAGGCGCTGGACGAACTCCGCAGCATCAGCGCCCACGTCGTCGAACAGGGCTGGATCGACGAGCTGGGGAACGGGCGGTTCCTGCGCACGCTCTACGAGAAGAGCTGCGCGTACCGGGATCTGCGGCTGTCGGGGTACGCGGGCACCCCCACCCGCGACGACCTCGCCACGCTCCGCCTGGCGGATCTGATGCAGGCGTACGGCGAGGTCCTGTCCGGGCCGGGGTGGTCGTCCCCGCGGCGGGAGTCCCGCGACCCGCAGGATCCTCCGTAACGGCGGGCTTTCAGTCCCCGGTCCCGCCCCTTCCCGAAACCGGGGGAGACCCCCGGACCCCCGACCGGGGTCCGGGGCGGAGCCCCGGTTTCGGGAAGGGGCGGGACCGGGGAAATACACCCGGCCTCAGGCCGTCACCACGCCCCGTTCCTGGGGGACGAGGACTTCGACGCGCGGGTCCGCCACTACGGGGCGGACAGTCGTGACCGCCCGGTGCGAAGGATCCCGCACCTCGCCCACCAGCATCTCCAGCACATCCTCCAGCGCCACGAGCCCCAGCACCCGACCCGACGCGTCGGCGACAGCCGCCAGGTGCGCGGCGGCCCGTCGCATCACGGTGAGCGCGTCGTCCAGCGGGAGTTCGGCCCGCAGGGTCTCCACCCGCCGCCAGACGTGCTGGGGGACGGCACGGTCGCGGTCCTCCAGGTCGAGGACGTCCTTCACATGCAGATAGCCCATGAAGGCACCACCGGGCCCGGCGACCGGGAAGCGGGAGTAGCCGGTCCGTACGGTCAGCTCCTCGATCTGCCGGGGTGTGACGGACGGGGCGACCGTGACCAGCGTGGCCGGGTCGAGGAGGACGTCCGTGACCGGGCGGCTGCCCAGCTCCAGCGCGTCCTCCAGCCGCTCCTGCTCCGCCGGTTCGAGGAGACCGGCCTGACGGGAGTCGTCCACCAGGCGGTTGAGCTGCTCGCTGGTGAACACCGCCTCGACCTCGTCCTTGGGCTCGACCCGGAACAGCCTCAGCACCCCGTGCGCGCAGGCTCCGAGGAGGGCGGTGACCGGCCGGCACAGCCGGGCGAAGGCGACGAGCCCCGGTCCGAGCCACAGCGCGGCCCGGTCGGGGGCCGACATGGCCAGGTTCTTCGGCACCATCTCGCCGATGACCAGGTGCAGGAAGACCACGAGGGCCAGCGCGATGACGTAGCCCAGCGGGTGGACCAGCCCGTCGGGCAGTCCCGCCGCGTGGAAGGCGGGCTCCAGCAGGTGCGCCACGGTCGGCTCGGCGACCGCGCCGAGCGTCAACGAGCAGATGGTGATGCCGAACTGCGCGGCGGCCATCATCTGCGGCAGGTTCTCCAGCCCGGTCAGCACCGTACGGGCCCGCGCCGAGCCCTCGGCGGCCTTCGGCTCGATCTGGCTGCGGCGCACGGACACGAGTGCGAACTCGGCGCCCACGAAGAAGCCGTTGGCGAGCACCAGCAGCACGGCGAAGAGGAGTTGCAGCAGACTCATCGCTGCTCCCCCTGCGCACCGCCGGTGCGGACGAGCCGCACCCGCTCGGCACGGTGGTGGGCCACCTGCCGCACGGAGAGCCGCCAGCCCGGCAGCTCCGCGGTGTCGCCGGGCGCGGGAATCCTGCCGAGCAGGTCCGCGACCAGGCCCGCGACGGTCTCGTAGGGGCCGTCGGGCGTCTCCAGGCCGACGCGGCGCAGGGCGTCGACCCGGCAGGCACCGTCGGCGTCCCACGCCGAGCGGCCGTCCTCGCAGGCGACGGGGGCCAGTTCGGGCCGGTCGGCGTCCTCGTCGTCGTGCTCGTCGCGCACCTCGCCGACGAGCTCCTCGACGATGTCCTCCAGGGTGACCACGCCCGCCGTGCCGCCGTACTCGTCGACGACGACGGCTATCGGCTGCTCACTGCGCAGCTGCTCCAGCAGCGGCTGCACGGGCAGCGTCCCGGGGACGAGCATGGGCGCGACCGCGATCCGGCCGACCGGGGTGCGCAGCCGGTCCTGGCCGGGGACCGCCAGGGCGTCCTTGAGGTGGACCATGCCGACGACCTCGTCCAGACGCTCCCGGTAGACGGGGAAGCGGGAGAGGCCGGTGGCACGGGTGAGGTTGAGGACGTCCTCGGCGGTGGCGGTCGACTGGAGGAAACTGACCTTCACCCGGGGGGTCATCACATGCTGGGCGGTCAGCTCGCCGAGCGAGAGGGTCCGTACGAACAGGTCGGCGGTGTCCTGCTCCAGGGCGCCGGCGCGGGCCGAGTGCCGGGCGAGGGAGACGAGTTCGCCGGGGGTACGGGCGGAGGCCAGCTCCTCGGCGGGCTCGACGCCCATGGCCCGGACGAGCCGGTTGGCGACCGTGTTGAGCAGGGTGATCACGGGCCGGAAGAGGTGCGCGAAGGCGTGCTGCGGCCCGGCGACGAACCGCGCGACCTGGAGCGGCCGGGAGACCGCCCAGTTCTTCGGCACGAGTTCGCCGATCACCATCTGGACGGCGGAGGCCACCAGCATGCCGGTCACCACGGCGGCGCCGGGCGCGGCACCGGCCGGGAGCCCGGTGGCGGCGAGCGGCCCGGTGAGCAGCCTGCCGAGGGCCGGCTCCGCGAGCATGCCGACCACCAAGGAGGTGATGGTGATGCCGAGTTGGGTGCCCGAGAGCTGGAAGGAGAGCTCGCGCAGGGAGGCGACGACGGTGCGGGCGCGGCGGTCGCCGGCGGCGGCGGCCCGTTCGGCCTCCGGCCTCTCGACGGTCACCAGGCCGAACTCGGCGGCTACGAAGAAGCCGTTCGCGAGGATGAGGAGCAGTGCTGCCGCGAGAAGCAGCAGGGACAGGGTGATGCTCATGCCGCCGCCTCGTCAGGGTGGGCGGCGGCGCAGGTACTGCAGGACGATCCGTCCATTGCCGGAGGGAGTCACTCCTCGGTTCGCAGGTGCCCCGCGGCCGCGGCGTTCCGCGGCGTTTCTTCCGGTGTGCGGGGCCGGGCACGGTGTGCCCGTGGCACCAGAGTAATCAAGGACTCGCGATCAGGGGGCTGACGGCCGGGTCAGGTTGTGGGCCGTCCGGTGCCGTACGCCTCGGCGAGGGCCCGCAGCGCGCGGGCCTGGGCGACGGCCCGGTCCTTGGCGATGCCCGGCTGGATGCCCATGGCGGGCAGGGCGGTGCCGTCGGAGAGGTCGAGGCGGACCCAGGGGTCGCCCGCGCGCAGGTTGACGCGGACGATCTGGGCCCAGGCCAGCCGCCGGGTCCTCGCCAGGTTGACGACGGTGACACCGTCCTCGGTGGCGACGACCCTGGGACGGGCGAGCATCCAGAGGACCCAGAAGACGAGGAGCCCGACAGCGGTGAACGTGGCCCGGTCCCCCGCCGTGAAGCTGCCGGTCAGCCAGGCGCCCGCCGTGAGCACGGCGAACAGCACGGTGCCGAGGCTCAGCAGCACGGCCCGGGTGGCGGTCGGGCGGAAGGTGACCGGAAGCTCCGGCAGGGGTGCGGGGGTGGACACGTCGTGCGTTCTCTCGGCGTCGTCGGGTGTCGTCGGAACTCGCGGGCGGGGGCGGGCCGCCGCCGTCAGAGGCGGCAGGCGTGGATGCCGGTGGTGAGGATGGCGCGCGCGCCCAGCTCGTACAGCTCGTCCATGATGCGCTGGGCGTCCTTGGCCGGGACCATGGAGCGCACGGCGACCCAGCCCTCGTGGTGCAGCGGGGAGACGGTGGGCGACTCCAGGCCGGGGGTGAGGGCGACGGCCCGCTCGACGTGCTCGACGCGGATGTCGTAGTCCATCATCACGTAGCGGCGGGCGACGAGGACGCCCTGCATACGGCGGAGGAACTGCTGGACCTTGGGGTCGTCGGCGGGTGCGCCCGCGCGGCGGATGACGACGGCCTCGGACTCCAGGATCGGCTCGCCGATGATCTCCAGACCCGCGTTGCGCAGGGTGGTGCCGGTCTCGACGACGTCCGCGATGATCTCGGCGACGCCGAGCTGGATGGCGGTCTCGACCGCGCCGTCGAGGTGGACGACGGAGGCGTCGACGCCGTTGTCGGCCAGGTGCTTGGTGACCAGGCCGGAGAAGGAGGTGGCGACGGTCATGCCGCCGAACTCGCCGACGTCCTTCGCGGTGCCCGGCCGGGTGGCGTAGCGGAAGGTCGACCCGGCGAAGCCGAGCTGCATGATCTCCTCGGCGCGCGAGCCGGAGTCCAGCAGGAGGTCCCGGCCGGTGATGCCGATGTCGAGCTTGCCCGAGCCCACGTAGACGGCGATGTCGCGGGGGCGGAGGAAGAAGAACTCGACGTCGTTGGCGGCGTCGACCAGGACCAGTTCCCTGCGGTCCTTCCGCTGCCGGTAGCCGGCCTCATGGAGCATCGCCGACGCAGGCTCGGAGAGAGAACCCTTGTTGGGGACGGCGATGCGCAGCATGAGGTCGTTTCCTTCGTGCGGGGGAGGATGTGCGTGGGAGTTCTGGGGGTGGTGCGGGGTGATGCTCGATCAGAGGTGAGCGTATACGTCGTCGAGGGAGATCCCCCGGGCGACCATCATCACCTGAACGTGGTAGAGGAGCTGGGAGATCTCCTCGGCAGCGGCGTCGGCGCCCTCGTACTCGGCGGCCATCCACACCTCGGCGGCCTCCTCGACCACCTTCTTGCCGATGGCATGGACGCCCTTGCCCACGAGCTCGGCGGTGCGGGAGGTGGCGGGGTCGCCCGTGGCGGCCTTCTGCTGGAGCTCGGCGAAGAGCTCCTCGAACGTCTTCTTGGACATGGTGGTCCTACCCTACGGGGTCCGCCGCCCGCTTCAGTGCCAGGGCTCGGACACCGAGCGCAGGATCGCCGCCGTCGCGACGGCCGCGGTGACCGCCTCGTGGCCCTTGTCCTCGTGCGAGCCCTCGATCCCGGCCCGGTCCAGGGCCTGCGCCTCGTCGTCACAGGTGAGGACGCCGAAGCCGACGGGGACGCCGGTGTCGACGGAGACCTGGGCCAGGCCCTGGGTGACGCCCTGGCACACGTAGTCGAAGTGCGGGGTGCCGCCGCGGACGACGACGCCGAGGGCGACGATCGCGTCGTAGCCGCGGCCCGCCATGACCTTGGCGACGACGGGGAGTTCCCAGCTGCCCGGGACGCGCAGCAGCGTCGGCTCGTCGATGCCGAGGTCGCTCAGGGCGCGCAGGGCGCCGTCGACGAGTCCGTCCATCACCTTCTCGTGCCACTGCGCGGCGATCACGGCCACACGCAGGTCCTGACAGTTCCGCACACTCAGCTCGGGGGCGCCCTTGCCGCTCACGTTTCTCCTCGGGTTCTGGTCGGGTGACGGTCGGGTGGATCAGTCGGAGTGGATCACTGGTTGCCGCAGGCGGAGACCGGGTCGGCGTCGAGCCAGGGCAGGTCGTGCCCCATCCGGTCCCGCTTGGTCCGCAGATAGCGGAGGTTGTGCTCGCCCGCCTGGACGGGCATGGGCTCGCGGCCCGTGACCGTCAGTCCGTGCCGGACCAGCGCGGCCGTCTTGTCGGGGTTGTTGGTCATCAGCCGCAGCGAGCGCACCCCGAGGTCGGCGAGCATCCGCGCGCCGGCCGCGTAGTCGCGCCCGTCCGCGGGCAGACCGAGTTCCAGGTTGGCGTCCAGCGTGTCGCGGCCGTCCTCCTGGAGCTCGTAGGCGCGCAGCTTCGGCAGCAGACCGATGCCGCGGCCCTCGTGGCCGCGGAGGTAGAGGACGACACCCCGGCCCTCGGCGCTGATCCGCTCCAGGGACGCCCGGAGCTGCGGGCCGCAGTCGCAGCGCAGCGAGCCGAAGACGTCACCGGTGAGGCACTCGGAGTGCACGCGCACCAGGACGTCCTCGCCGTCGCCGACCTCGCCCGCGACCAGCGCGATGTGCTCCACGCCGTCGACGGTCGAGCGGTAGCCGACGGCCCGGAAGTCGCCGAAGGCGGTGGGCAGCCGGGTCTCCGCCTCGCGCCGGACGGTGGGCTCCGCGGACCGGCGGTAGGCGATCAGGTCCTCGATGGAGATGATCGACAGGCCGTGCTTACGGGCGAACGGGATCAGCTCGGGCAGCCGCAGCATCGTCCCGTCCTCGCCCGCGATCTCCACGATCGCGGCGGCGGGGCGCAGTCCGGCGAGGCGCGCGAGGTCCACGCCCGCCTCGGTGTGGCCGTCACGGACGAGGACACCGCCGGGCCGGGCGCGCAGCGGGAAGACGTGGCCGGGCCGGACGAAGTCGCCCGGGGTGGTCGCCGGGTCGGCGAGCAGCCGGATGGTGGTGGCGCGGTCCGCCGCGGAGATCCCGGTCCCGATGCCGTGGGCGCGGGTCGCGTCCACGGAGACGGTGAACGCGGTGCGCATCGACTCGGTGTTGTCGTCGACCATCTGCGGCAGGTCGAGCCGGGCGATGTCCGGCTCCTCCAGCGGGACGCAGATCAGGCCGCGGCACTCGCTCATCATGAACGCCACGATCTCGGTCGTGACCTTCTCGGCGGCGACGACGAGGTCGCCCTCGTTCTCGCGGTTCTCGTCGTCCACGACGACGACGGGCCGTCCGGCCGCGATGTCGGCGACGGCGCGCTCGACCGGATCGAGGGTCAGGTCCCCGGCGTCGTACCAGCTCTGCAGGGCGGTCATGCTGCGACTCCTTCCAGTGCGGACTGCTGTTGTCCGGCTCGGGACCGCAGCCACCAGTCGCGCATGCCCCACAGGACGACGACGAAGTAGATGACGTAGACGAGGCCGGAGAAGGCGAGGCCGCTGCTGAAGGCCAGCGGGACACCGACCACGTCCACGAGCAGCCAGGCGAACCAGAACTCGATGAGGCCGCGGGCCTGGCAGACCATCGCGGCGAGCGTGCCGACGAAGATGTAGGCGTCCGGCCAGGGGTTCCAGGAGAGCTCCGGCACGGCGGTGAACAGGGCGCCCACCGCGAGCGTGCCGAGGGCGGTGCCCGCCAGCAGGGCGCCCCGCTCCCGCCAGGAGGCGAAGCGTACGGCGATCGAGCCGTCCTGCGCGTCCCGCCTGCCGCGCTGCCACTGCCGCCAGCCCCACAGTGCGACGCCGATGACCAGGAGCTGCTTGCCGACGCCGCCGCTGAGGTGGGCGGAGAGGTAGGCGGCGACGAGGATCAGGCCGGAGAGGAACTGGGTGGGCCACGTCCATATGGAGCGCCGCCAGCCGAGGGCGAGGGCGGCGAGGCCCACGGTGTTGCCGATCATGTCGGACCAGATGACGTGCTGGCCGAGGACCGTGAACGCCTCGCCGTTGAGCCAGTTCAGCGCGCTCACTGCGTCTTCTCCGTACGGTCGTCGCCCAGCAGCCGCTCGACGTACTTGGCGAGCACGTCCACTTCGAGGTTGACGGGGTCGCCGGGCTGCTTGATGCCCAGGGTGGTCAGTTGGAGGGTGGTGGGGATGAGGCTGACGGTGAAGAAGTCGTCGCCCGCCTCGACCACGGTGAGGCTGATCCCGTCGACGGTGATCGACCCCTTGTCGACCACGTAGCGGCGCAGCCCGGCCGGGAGGGCGATCTTCACGACCTCCCAGTGCTCGCCGGGCACCCGCTCCAGGACGGTGCCGGTGCCGTCGACGTGGCCCTGGACGAGGTGGCCGCCGAGGCGCCCGCCGAGTGCCATGGGCCGTTCGAGGTTCACCCGGGAGCCGGGGGCGAGGGCGCCGAGGCCGGAGCGGTCGAGGGTCTCCGCCATCACGTCGGCGGTGAACTCGCCGTCGGCGGTGTCGACAACGGTGAGGCAGACGCCGTTGACGGCGATCGAGTCGCCGTGCTTGGCGCCGTCGGTGACGAGGGGGCCGCGCAGCCGGAGAACCGAGGAGTCGCCACGGTTCTCGATGGCGACGACCTCGCCCAGTTCTTCGACGATTCCGGTGAACACGTTCAGTTCTCCTCAGGAGCGGAAGCGGTGGGGGTGGCGGTGATGCGCAGGTCGGGGCCGAGGCGGTCGACGCCGGTCACCTCCAGGCGCAGTGTCTGCGCGATGGTGCCGATGCCCGCGTCGCCGAGGGCGGCGGGTCCGGCGCCGAGCAGCGCGGGCGCGAGATAGCCGACGACCCGGTCGACGGCGCCCGCGGCGACGAACGAACCGGCGAGGGTGGGGCCGCCCTCCAGCAGGACGGAGCGGACGCCGCGCCCGTACAACTCGGTGAGCAGGGCGTGGACGTCGAGGCCGGTCCCGTCGTGGGGCAGCCGTACGGTGTCGACGCCGGGCAGGTGGCGGGTGTCGGCGTGCTCGCCGACGGCGATCAGCGTCGGCGCCGCGTCGTCGAGGACGCGGGCGCGCGGGGTGATCGAGGCGTGGGTGTCGACGACGACCCGCAGCGGCTGGGTGCTGTCGTCCCGGCCGCGCACGGCCAGGTGCGGGTCGTCGGCGCGCAGGGTGCCGGAGCCGACGACCACGGCGTCCGCCTCGGCGCGCAGCCGGTGGACGTCCGCGCGGGACGCGGCGGAGGTGATCCAGCGGCTGGTGCCGTCGGCGGCGGCGCTGCGGCCGTCGAGCGTGGCGGCGTACTTCCAGAGGACGAAGGGGCGGTGGCGCGGCACCGAGGTGAGCCAGGCGGCGTTGCCCGCGGCGGCCTCGTCGGCGAGGAGTCCGCCCTCGGTGTCGATCCCGGCGGCGGCGAGGGTGGCCGCGCCTCCGGTGGCGGTGGGCGTCGGGTCGGCGACGGCGTAGACGACGCGGGCCACTCCGGCGGCGATCAGGGCCTGTGCGCAGGGGCCCGTGCGTCCGGTGTGGTTGCAGGGTTCGAGGGTGACGACGACGGTGCCGCCGCGGACGTCCCGGCCGGAGTCCGCGGCGTCGCGGAGGGCCTCGACCTCGGCGTGCGGTCCGCCCGCGCGGCGGTGCCAGCCTTCGCCCGCGGTGCGGCCCCGGGCGTCCAGGAGGACGCAGCCGACCACGGGGTTGGGGCTGGTGGAGCCGAGGGCTCGGGCGGCGAGTGCGACGGCCCGGCGCATCGCGTCGGCTTCGACGGCGCTCTCTCGGGTGGCCACCGGGTCCTCCTGCCTCTCAGGGCACGGACTCCGGGGCTGTCGTACGGGACGACGAAGGAGCGGGAACGCCACCGGGGGTGCACCGAGTTCGCAAGAGGGTCCGCCCCCGGAAAGTGGGCCGGATCACCTGCGGGTGTGCCGGATATGCGTGCCCGCCGCGCACTGCCTCCCATCCGGACTTTAACCGTCGGTCCAGGAGTTTCACCTGGTCAACCGGCCGCTGGCTGCGGCCGGGTCGCGGACTGTAACCGCCGGTTCGGAATTTCACCGACCCCGGAGTGCGCTGCGTGAATACTTGTCCAACAAATGCTACATGGGGTCTGACCTGCACGTTCCTTGAACACTGCCGGTCCGACGCCTTTGAGCGTACGCCGAGGGGCGGCGCGGTGTCCACGGTGATGTGGCGCGCACGACGGGGCCGCGGGCGGGGAAACGGGGTCGACCGGCCCGGACCGCGTCCGGGAGGATGCCCGTCCATGAGCGCGGACAGCAGGGGTGCGGGCGAGGGGAACGGCCGGACGGGCGGGGACGGGAACGGCGCGCCCGGCCGGTTACGCCGGGCGCGGTACGCGGTGGCCGCGGTGTTCGCGGTGCACGGCGCGGTCACGGGGAGCTTCGCGACCCGGGTGCCGTGGATCCAGGCGCACGCGGACATCGGCGCGGGCCGGCTGGGGTTGGCGCTGGCGTTCCCGGCGATCGGCGCGTCGCTGGCGATGCCGCTCGCGGGGCGGGTGGGCCACCGCTTCGGGTCGCGGGCCGCGTTGCGCGGGCTGATCACGCTGTGGTGCGGCTCGCTGGCGCTGCCCGCGCTCTCCCCGGGGCTGCTCGCGCTGTGCGGGGCGCTGGCCGTCTACGGCGCGGCCTCGGGGATGGCGGACGTCGCGATGAACGCGCTCGGCGTCGAGACCGAGGAGCGCATGGGCCGCTCGATCATGTCGGGGCTGCACGGGATGTGGAGCGTGGGGACGCTGGCCGGTTCGGCGGTGGGCACGGTCGCCGCGCACGCCGGTACGGACGCGCGGCTCCATCTGGGACTCGCGGCGGTGGTGCTCGCGCTGTGCGGGGCGCTCGTCTGCCACTGGGTGCTGGATCTGCGCACCCCCGCCGGGGAACACCCGCCGCCGCGCTTCTCGTTGCCGCCGCGCGCGGCTCTCGCCATCGGAGCGGTCGGGTTCTGCGCGGTGTTCGCCGAGGGCGCGAGCCTGGACTGGTCCGCGGTCTACCTGCGCGATGTCATCGGCTCGGACCCGGGAGTGGCGGCGGGCTGCACCACCGCGTTCTCCTGCACGATGGCGGCGGCCCGGTTCGCGGGGGACGCGGCGGTACGGCGGTACGGCCCGGTGCGGACCGTACGGTACGGGGGCGCGCTGGCCACGGCGGGCGGGGTGCTGGTGGTCTCGGCGACCGGGCCGGTGGCCGCCGTCGCGGGCTTCGCGCTGATCGGCCTGGGCGTCGCCGTCGTCGTCCCGCTGGCCTTCTCGGCGGCGGGACGCAGCGGGCCGGCGCCCGCTCGGGCCATCGCGGGGGTCGCGACCGTCGTCTACACGTCGGGGCTCCTCGCCCCGGCGGCGATCGGGCAGATCGCGGACGCGGCGTCGCTCGTCGCGTCGTTCGGCCTGGTGACCGCACTGGCGGCGGGGCTGGTGGCGGGGGCGGCGGTGCTGCGCACGGCGCGGTAGGCGGGGCGGGAGGAAGGGCGGACGCGGCGGTGGGCCGCACGGCGGGCCCTTGGAGGGTCCACCGCACGGCCCGAACCAGGCGGCTGTGCGCCGTTACCGCTTAGAGGATGCCGAACAGACCGCCCAGGCCGCCCCAGCCGCCCCAGCCACGGTGGCCGAACTCCCGGCCCTCGTGACGCTCGCAGCCGCGGCCCTCGTGACGGCCCCATTCGCCGCCACCCCAGCCCCAGCCTTCGTCGCAGTCCTCGTGGCGACGGTGGCCCCAGCCACGGTCCCAGCCGCGGTCGCAGTCGTCACGGTCCCAGCGGCCGTGGTCGTGGCCATGGTCGCGGTCGTGGTCCCAGCGACCGTGGTCACGGTCCCGGTCGTGGTCGTGGTCGTGGTCCCACGCCTGGACGGCGGGGGTGGCCGGGGCGGCCTGTGCCACACCGGCGATCGGTACGACGGCTGCCGCGGCGAGAACGGCGGCGGCCGCGGTGCGGCCGACGAGGTTACGCATGTGTGTCTCCTGGATTCGCAGGAATCGGACACAGAGACGCATACCTCGCATGAAGCAAGAAACAGCACGATGCAGCGGTCATACAGTCTTACGGACCATTGATTGCCCCGATTGCAGCAGCGAACGGGCCCGCCGCGTTGCGGACGGCGGCCGGGAGCACAGGCCGGCGCCACTTAACATGGTCCGGATTCCCCCCACTGCGAACCTTTTGGAGCACTCATGGGCCTCGGCGTGCGCTGGACTCTGCACGGGGACGGGCGCACCCCGGCCCCCGGGGCCGTCGTCCGGCCGGACGAGCGGCTCTCCTGGCCCAGGACCGCGGGGCTCGGCGCCCAGCACGTCGTGGCGATGTTCGGCGCGTCCTTCGTGGCCCCGGTGCTGATGGGTCTCGACCCCAACCTCGCGATCATGATGTCGGGTGTCGCCACGATCCTCTTCCTGCTGGCGACGCGCGGCCGGGTGCCCAGCTATCTGGGGTGCAGCCTCTCGTTCGTGGGGGTCGCCGCGATCATCCGGGCGCAGGGCGGCGGCACCGCGGCCGTCACCGGAGCGATCTTCGTGGTCGGCGCGGTGCTGCTCCTGAGCGGGCTGGCGGTGCGGAAGTTCGGCGCGGGGATCATCCACGCGGCGATGCCGCCGGTGGTCACCGGGGCCGTCGTCATGCTGATCGGCTTCAACCTCGCGCCGGTCACCGCCCGTACCTACTGGCCGCAGGACCAGTGGACGGCGCTGCTGACGATGCTCGTCACCGGGCTCGCCGTGGTGTGCCTGCGCGGGTTCTGGTCCCGCGTGGCCATCTTCCTCGGGCTGCTCTTCGGCTACGGCATCTCCTGGGTGTTCGACCGGGCCTTCGGGAAGATCCACTCCGTGCACGGCGGCCCGGACGCCGTCGACCACTGGCGGCTCGACCTCTCCGGGGTCTCCAAGGCCGACTGGATCGGCCTGCCGTCGCTCCACGGTCCGACGTTCAGCTGGTCCGCGATCCTCGTGGCCCTGCCGGTGGTCATCGCCCTGATCGCCGAGAACGCCGGGCACGTCAAGGCTGTCGGAGAGATGACCGGCGACCCGCTGGACGACCAGCTCGGCACCGCGATCTCCGCCGACGGCGTGGCGACGATGCTGTCCACCGCGGTCGGCGGCCCGGCCAACACCACGTACTCCGAGAACATCGGCGTCATGGCGGCCACCCGCGTCTACTCCACCGCCGCCTACTGGGCGGCGGCCGGCTTCGCCCTGCTCTTCGGCGTCTGCCCGAAGTTCGGTGCCGTCGTGGCGGCCGTGCCCGGCGGTGTGCTGGGCGGCATCACCGTCATCCTCTACGGAATGATCGGCCTGCTCGGCGCGCAGATCTGGGTCCACAACAAGGTCGACCTGCGCAATCCGCTGAACCTGGTGCCGATCGCCGCGGGCATCATCATCGGCATCGGCGGCGTCAGCCTGAAGATCAGCGACAACTTCGAGCTCAGCGGCATCGCCCTCGGCACCCTCGTGGTGCTCTCCGGCTACCACGTCCTGCGCGCCCTGGCCCCGGCCCACTTGAAGGAGCAGGAGCCGCTGCTGGACGCCGGGACGAGCGGCTACGACGCGGCCGCCGAGGAGGACGCGGCCCGGGACGGGCGCTGACCTCGTCATCCGTTCCGGTCATCCACCCACCGCCCGCCCCTACGCTGCGTACTCGCATGTCACTGTGAGCACATGACGACGGCAGGGGTGCGGGCGGCATCCACGGGTATCGAGGGCGTCGTGGCCCGGATGCGCCGACTGGCGGAGACCCTGCCGCCACGGGACGGGGTGGCGGTCTTCAACCGGGTCTACCTCACGGTCACCGAGGAGATCGGACGGCGGGTCACGGCGGGGGCGTTCACGGACCGGGGCACGGCGACGGAGCTGGACGTCCGGTTCGCCGCGCGCTATCTGACCGCCGTCGACGCCGTGGCGGCGGGCCGCTGCCCGCCCGCGTGCTGGCGCCCGCTCTTCCAGCTGCGCGGGCACCCCGCCGTACGGCCCCTCCAGTTCGCCCTGGCGGGCATCAACGCCCACATCGGACACGACCTGCCACTGGCGCTCGCCGATACGTGCCGGGTGCTGGATCTCGAACCGTGCGCGCTCGAAGCCGACTTCGACCGGGTGGGCGAGGTGCTCGTGGCCCTGGAGGAGCGGGTGCGGGACGGCTTGGCGCCGGAGCTTGTGGATGTCGCGGATCCGCTGACGCATCTGGTGGGGGCGTGGAGCCTTGAGGCGGCGCGGGGTGCCGCGTGGGCGGCGTTCCGGGGGCTGTGGGCGGTGCGGGATCTTCCGGACGTGTCCGAGGAACTCGTCGAACGCCTCGACTCCGGCGTGGGGTTGGTGAGCCGCTGCCTGCTCACCCCGCTGGGGTGACTTGTTCTCCAGCCCCGCCCCTTCCCGAACCGGGGCTCCGCCCCGGACCCCGGTCCTCAAACGCCGGACGGGCTGGATCTGCTGACCGTAGTCCGTAACCTGCGGGCCGCAGGTCAAAGAACCACAGTCCGGAAAATCCAGCCCGTCCGGCGATCGAGGACGCGGCCGCAGGCCGCCCCCGCCGCTGGGGGTCCCCCCGGCCGAAGGTTGGGGGAGGCGAACCAGCCCGCAGCCGGGAGCCCGTGGCCGGAAAGGGTTCAGTCCTCCGGGAGTTCGACCGGGGCGAGGTCGTCGTAGAGGTCGCCGGGGCCCGGGTTGGTGGGGTCGGTGGCGCCGCCGAACTGGCGCATCACACCCCACACCGCGTTGAGCGCCGTCTGGACGGCGCCCTCCGCCCAGCCCGCCGTCCACGAGATGTCGTCACCCGCGAGGAACAGCCCCCGCTTGTCCTCCGGCAGGAGGTCCTGCATGAAGTGGGTGAACAGGCGCCGCTGGTAGCGGTAGTGGCCGGGCAGGTTGGCCTTGAACGCGCCCATGAAGTAGGGCTCGTTCTCCCAGGAGACGGTGACCGGGTTGCCGATGATGTGGCGCCGGATGTCGACCTTGGGGTAGATCTCGCCGAGCGACTTCAGCATGACCTCCATCCGCTCGTTCGCGGACAGCGGCAGCCACTTGAGGCTGTCGTCGCACCAGGTGTACGAGAGGCAGATGACGGCCGGCTTGTCGGGGCCGTCGTCCAGGAGGTACGTGCCGCGGGTCATCCGGTCGGTGAGCGTCATCGACATGACGTCCCGGCCGGTCTCCTCGTCCTTGTCCAGCCAGAACGGCCGGTCGACGGGCACGAACAGCTTGGAGGACTCCATGTAGTGGGTGCGCTCCATCGCCGTCCAGTGGTCGATGGGGAAGAGCGAGTCGTCGCACGCGATCTTCGACAGCAGCATCCACGACTGGGCGGTGAAGACGGCCGCCTTGTACGTGCGGATGTCGCCCGACGCGTCGGTCACCGTGATGCCGTTGCCCGCGGTGCGGTGCAGGCGGGTGACGGCCGGGCGGGGCTCGCCGTCGTGCAGCGAGGACAGCGAGGTGCCGGGCGCCCAGTGCAGGATCTTCGCGGGCTCGCGCTCCCACAGCCGCAGCGGGAGCTGCTGGCTGCCGCCGACGATGCCGCGGTGGTGGTCGTCCGCCTCGGTGTAGACGACGCGGAGGATCTCCAGGATGGAGTTGGGGAAGTCGGTGTCCCAGCCGCCGGTGCCGAAGCCGACCTGGCCGAAGATCTCGCGGTGGCGGAAGGACTTGAAGGCGGTGGACTCGCAGAGGAAGCCGTAGAAGGTCTGGTTGTCGAGCTTCTCCACGAGCTTCGCCCAGATCTCGCGGATGCGCGGCACGTCGCGCTCGCGCAGGGCGCGGTTCATGTCGGAGAAGTCGGCGCCCTCCTCCAGGCAGGCGTTCCACGCCTCCGCGACCTCGCGGTAGACCGGCGGCAGGTCGTCGATGGTCTTCGCGTAGTGCGACTCGCCCTTGAGGTCCACGACGGTCGACGGGGTGTCGGGCGCGAGGGGGTTGGGGAACGGCTTGGTCTCCAGGCCCACCAGGTCGATGTAGTACTGGAGGGCGGTGGAGCTCGGCGGGAAGCGCATCGCGCCCATCTCGGCGGTCAGCGAGGGGTCGCAGCCCTCGAAGCCGACGGTGCGCAGCCGGCCGCCGATCTTGTCGGCCTCGTAGACGACGGGCTTGAGGCCCATCTTCATCAGTTCGTAGGCCGTGATGATGCCGGAGAGGCCGCCGCCGATGACCGCCACCTCGGTGCCGTGCTCGGTCGCGGGTATCTGCCCGAGGCCCGCGGGGTGCGCGAGGAAGTCGTCGTACGGGAAGGGGAAGTCCGGACCGACCATGGTGATCGGCGGCAGGGCCGGCTGCGACGGCTCGTCGTGGGCGGCGGTGGGCACCGTGGACGTCATCGGCTGAACTCTCCTGCGGAAAAAGGGGGAAACAGTGGGGGGTGGTACGTCAGCCGAGCGAGCCGTACAGCTCCGGACGGCGGTCGCTCAGGTAGGTGTTCTCGGCGCGGGACGCCTTGAGCAGTGCCGGGTCCACATCGGCGATGATCAGGTCCTCGCCCGCGCCCGCCCGCGCCCGCGCGGTCCCGTCGGGGGCGGCGAGGCAGCTGAGCCCGGCGAAGGTGAACTCGCCCTCGGTGCCGCAGCGGTTGGCGTAGGCGATGTACAGCTGGCTCTCCCAGGCGCGGGCCGGGACGATCGTCTGCGGGACGATCTCGTACGGGCGCATCAGGGCGGTCGGGGTGAGCAGCAGCTCGGTGCCGGCGAGCGCGTGGGCGCGCACGGTCTCGGGGAACTCGACGTCGTAGCAGATCAGCACGCCGAGGCGGACGCCCTCGAAGTCGGCCTGGACGAGGGGGTCGTCGCCGGGTGTGAAGTACGCCGTCTCGAAGTCGCCGAAGAGGTGGGTCTTGCGGTAATGGGCGAGGCGGGACCCGTCCGGCGCGATGAGCTGGAAGGAGTTGTGGAGCGCCGCTCCGGCGCGCTCGGGGTAGCCGTAGCCGATGGCCAGGCCGTGCTCGGCGGCGATACCGGCGACGGCCAGCGCGCCGGGTCCGTCGGCCGGCTGGGCGCGGTCCCGGACCGAGGGGCCGAGGGCGTAGCCGGTGAGGTACAGCTCGTTGGTGAGCAGCAGCCGGGCTCCGGCGTCGGCGGCCCGGCGGGCGGCGCCCGCCAGCGCGTCGAGGGTCTCGGCGGTGGAGGAGGGGACGCCTGGGGGGCCTTGGTGGAGCGCGATGCGCAGCGGCGTCATGCGGCCTCTCTTCACCTGTTCGAGGGGGCGTTTCGTTAAGACGCTCTGACGGTACGGGCCGGTAACTCCGACGGACAAGGCGCCACCGTTGCGTACCGGCGCATCATTCGTTGCGCGTTGCCGGTCCTCGGCGGTGATTCATTGCGTGGGGGCGCGGAGGGTGTCGCGGACGAGTCCGCGCGGCCACCCGTGGCCGGCGTCCGCCTCGTGGCGCGGGTGCCGGGCCATGGAGATCATCACCGGGGGCGGTGGCGAGGACGCGGCGGCGCGGGCCGTTGCGGCGGGCGCCTCGTCGACGGGGCCGGAGAGGTGGAGCCGGTCGGCGGGCGCGGTGGCGGACCCCTCGGTGAGCAGCGCGTCGAGGGCGATCAGCAGGTCGAGGTCCGGTCCGGGGCCGCCGCCCGGCCCGGGGCGCGGGTGCTCAGGAGGGGGCGCCGGAGCTGAAGCGGCGCAGCAGCGGGGAGAGCACCAGGACGGATTTGGTGCGTTCCACGAAGGGCTCCCCCGCGATGCGTTCCAGGACCCGTTCGAAGTGGCGCATGTCGGAGGCGAAGACCTGGACGAGGGCGTCCGCCTCACCGGTGACGGTGGAGGCGGCCGCCACTTCGGGGTAGCGCGACAGGCCGCGGTGGATGGCCTCGGGCGAGGTGTTCCGGCGGCAGTAGATCTCGATGAAGCCCTCGGTCTCCCAGCCGAGCGCCGCCGGGTCCACGCGGACGGTGAACCCGGTGATGGCGCCTTCGGCGCGGAGCCTGTCCACGCGGCGTTTGACGGCGGGCGCGGACAGGCCGACCTCGGTGCCGATGTCGGCGTAGGAGCGGCGGGCGTCCTCGGCGAGGGCGTGGACGATGCGTTCGTCGAGATCGTTCAGTCGCACTGCGGGTGGATCACTTCTCTAGGGGTACCTGCTGGCCTTCCCGGGCGAGCCGCGAGCGGTTCTTCCCGTACCCGAAGTAGATCACGAGCCCGATGAGCATCCAGCCACCGAAGACCATCCAGGTGACCTCGTCCAGGCTGCCCATCATGTAGACGCAGAGGCAGAAGCCGATGGCCGGGAAGAGCGGGCTGAGCGGTACCCGGAAGGTGCGCTTCATCCCGGGGCGGGTGCGGCGCAGCACGATGACGGCCACGTTGACCAGGGCGAAGGCGAAGAGGGTGCCGATGCTGGTGGCGTCGGCGAGCTGCCCGAGCGGGATGGCGGCGGCGAGGACGCCGCAGAAGAGGGAGACGATGACGGTGTTGGCGCGGGGGGTGCCGCTCTTGGGGTGGACCTTGGAGAAGACCTTGGGCACCAGGCCGTCGCGGGACATCGCGAAGAGGATGCGGGTCTGGCCGTAGAGCACGGTCAGCACGACGGAGGCGATGGCGATGACGGCACCGGCGGCGAGGAGCACGGCCCAGAAGCCCTGGCCGGTGACGTCCTTCATGATCCCGGCGAGTGCGGCCTCGCTGCCCTCGAACTTCTGCCACGGCATGGCGCCCACGGCGACGGCCGCGACCAGGCAGTAGAGCGCGGTGACGATGATCAGGGAGAGCATGATCGCGCGCGGCAGGTCGCGCTGGGCGTCCTTGGCCTCCTCGCCCGCGGTGGAGGCGGCGTCGAAGCCGATGTAGGAGAAGAACAGGGAGGCTCCGGCGGAGCTGAGGCCCGCGATGCCCAGCGGCATGAACGGGGTGTAGTTGCCGGCCTTGACGCCCTGGAAGGCGACGCCGCAGAAGAGCAGCAGGGCGGCGATCTTCACCACGACCATGATGGTGTTGGCGCGGGCGCTCTCCTTGGCGCCGCCCAGCAGGAACGCCATGCAGAGCAGCACGACGAGCAGGGCGGGGAGGTTGAAGACCCCGCCGTCGCCGGGCGGGTTGGCCAGGGAGGCGGGGATGGTGACGCCGATGGTGCCGTCGAGCAGTTCGTTGAGGTACTGCCCCCAGCCGACGGCGACGGCCGCGACGGAGACGCCGTACTCCAGGATCAGGCACCAGCCGCAGACCCAGGCGACGATCTCGCCGAGGGTGGCGTAGGCGTAGGAGTACGAGGAGCCGGAGACCGGGATGGTGCCCGCGAGCTCGGCGTAGGAGAGCGCCGAGAACAGCGCGGTGATGCCCGCGATGATGAACGAGACGATGACGGCGGGGCCCGCCTTGGGCACCGCCTCGCCGAGCACCACGAAGATGCCGGTGCCGAGGGTCGCGCCGATGCTGATCATCGTGAGCTGCCACATGCCGAGCGAGCGGCGCAGTGTGCCGCCCTCGCCCTGGCCGCCCTCGGCGACGAGGGCCTCGACGGGCTTGCGCCGCAGGAGCCCGGCCGCGAAGCCGGCGGCCGGGCGCGCGGCGCGCTGGTCGTCGTCTGCGGCGGGGGGCGCTGTGCCGTGGTCCAACACTGGGTGGCTCCATTCGTCGCTGCCTGTCGAGGGCGGAGGGGACGACCGCCACGGCACCCGACCGGGGCGCGCCGACGGGGCGGAGCAAACCCATGGGAGGAGGGGGACCGCGAGCAAGCGGTATCCGCCACTCCACGTACAGCGCAGACCCTACGAGGTGGGTGCGTGCGCTCGTAATGCACCATTCTTGCGTATGCGCGATCGATCATTGCGCGTGGGGGGCCGGAACGGGCGATCGTTGCACGTCACCTTATGAATCGGTACATGTCGTCGCCAACGGGGTGCGATCGGGGCGCGGCGCGAGAGCCGCTCGGGAAACGCGAAGGGGCGCGGCCCGGAGAACCGGACCGCGCCCCTTCGGGGTGTGCGTGCTGATTACTGCCAGCTGGCGTGCAGCGGCTTGCCCTCGGCGTAGCCCGCGGCGCTCTGGACGCCGATGACGGCCCGCTCGTGGAACTCCTCCAGGGAGCCCGCGCCCGCGTAGGTGCAGGAGCTGCGGACGCCCGCGATGATCGAGTCGATCAGGTCCTCGACGCCCGGACGGGTCGGGTCGAGGAACATCCGCGAGGTGGAGATGCCCTCCTCGAACAGGGCCTTGCGGGCCCGGTCGTACGCGGACTCCGTGGAGGTGCGGTTCTGCACGGCGCGCGCGGAGGCCATGCCGAAGCTCTCCTTGTAGAGACGGCCGTCGGCGGTCTGCTGGAGGTCGCCCGGGGACTCGTAGGTCCCGGCGAACCAGGAGCCGATCATGACGTTGGACGCACCGGCGGCGAGCGCCATGGCGACGTCGCGCGGGTGACGGACGCCACCGTCGGCCCAGACGTGCTTGCCGTACTTCTTCGCCTCGGCGGCGCACTCCAGCACCGCGGAGAACTGCGGGCGGCCCACGCCGGTCATCATGCGGGTGGTGCACATGGCACCGGGGCCCACGCCGACCTTGATGATGTCGGCGCCCGCCTCGATGAGGTCGCGCACGCCCTCGGCGGCGACGATGTTGCCCGCGACGATCGGGACCTGCGGGTCGAGGCCGCGGACGGCCTTGATCGCGGCGATCATCGACTCCTGGTGGCCGTGGGCGGTGTCCACGACGATGGTGTCGGCGCCGGCCTCCAGCAGGGCCTTGGCCTTGCCCGCCACGTCGCCGTTGATGCCGACGGCGGCGGCGATGCGCAGCTTGCCGTCCTTGTCGGTGGCGGGGGTGTAGAGGGTGGCACGCAGGGCGCCCTTGCGGGTGAGGATGCCCGCGAGGCGGCCGTCCTTGTCGACGGCGGGCGCCAGCTTGCGGTGCGCGGCGTCGAGCTGGTTGAAGGCCTCGCGCGGGTCGATGTCGGCGTCGAGGAGCAGCAGCTCCTTGGACATGACCTCGGACAGCTGGGTGAAGCGGTCCACGCCGGTCAGGTCGTGCTCGGTGACGACGCCGACGGGGCGGTGCTCGTCGTCGACGACGACGCCGGCGCCGTGGGCGCGCTTGGGCAGCAGCGACAGCGCGTCGGCGACGGTCTGCGTGGGCGCGAGGACGATCGGGGTGTCCAGCACGAGGTGGCGGCCCTTGACCCAGGAGATGACCTCGGTCACGACCTCGATCGGGATGTCCTGGGGGATGACCACGATGCCGCCGCGGCGGGCCACCGTCTCCGCCATGCGGCGGCCGGCGATGGCGGTCATGTTGGCGACCACGAGGGGGATGGTGGTACCGGTCCCGTCCTGGGCGGACAGGTCGACGCCCTGCCGGGAGCCGACCGCGGAGCGGCTCGGCACCATGAACACATCGTCGTAGGTCAGGTCGTACGACGGCTTCTGGTCGTTGAGGAATCGCATACTGGCTCTCTCACCTGCGGTTTTGAGTACAAAGCGGGTGGGGAGTCAGCACCGAGCCAGCACCGGATCGGGCTGAGGTTCCTGGACCCATCATCCATGATGCCGCCGCGGAACCGCGAACCGGAGGCACATTCTTATGGCTTCCCCCAGGGCCGGGCGCCGGCGTCTGTGGCTTCGGACAGGTCACGGGAGCGGGTGCGGGCGCAGGCTCGCGGCCAGGTGGTGCTGGAGGGGCTGTCCGACGCCCGCGAGCTGGTGGACGTAGTCGAGGGTGCCGTCGTCGGTGAGGGTGTAGCGCCGGTGCTCGGCGGTGACCTCCTTGGCCACCGGGGTGCGGACGACCTCCTTCGTGGCCATCTCGACGGTGGCGCCCGAGACCCGGCCGGTGTAGGTCTCGGCGATCCCGGTGGGGTGGGCGAGCAGGGCCTCCATGTAGCCCTCCGGGGTCACCCGCCACCAGCCGGTCTCCCGGCCGGACGGGCGGAGCGGGTTCCCCTCGCCGTCGATCAGCCAGGCCCGCGCCTCGACGTGGAGGAAGGGGCGGCCGTCGTGGGAGAAGGTGAGCTCCTGCTCGTAGGCGAAGCCCTCGGCGAGGGTCGGGTAGCTGCCCTCGCCGCGGCCGCGCCAGCGCCCGAGGAAGGACCGGACGGGCTCCAGCCAGGGGTGCAGCCCCTCCGCCGAGCAGGTGTCGGGGTAGGGGGCGGCCGGGAACAGCGCTTCTCCGGCCGTGCCGGGTGTGTGCTCGCTCATGGTGTTCCTCTCACACTGTGTCCCGGCGGGCCGGGCGTCGGGTTGCTCGGGTCGGTCACGCCGCGAGCTGTTTGAGGCGCGCGACCGCGTCCTCCAGCACGGCGGTCCGCTTGCAGAACGCGAAGCGGACGAAGGGGGTGCCTTCGGCGCGGTTGTCGTAGAAGACGGCGTTGGGGATGGCGACCACGCCCGCCCGTCCGGGGAGCGCGTGGCAGAACGCGAAGCCGTCGGTCTCGCCGAGCGGGCGGATGTCGGTGGTGATGAAGTACGTGCCGGCCGGGCGGTAGACGGTGAAGCCCGCCTCCGTCAGCCCCGTCGCCAGCAGGTCGCGCTTGGCCCGCAGGTCGGCGCGGAAGCCGGCGAAGTAGTCGTCCGGCAGGCGCAGGGCCTCCGCGATCGCGTACTGGAACGGGCCGGACGAGACGAACGTCAGGAACTGCTTGGCCGAACGGACCGCGGTGACCAGGGCCGCCGGGGCGGTCGCCCAGCCGACCTTCCAGCCGGTGAAGGAGAAGGTCTTGCCCGCCGAGCCGATGGTGACGGTCCTCTCGCGCATCCCGGGGAGGGAGGCGAGCGGGATGTGCTCGGCGTCGTCGAAGACGAGGTGCTCGTAGACCTCGTCGGAGATGACGAGCAGGTCGTGCTCCAGCGCGAGGGCGGCGATCGCCGTGAGCTCCTCGCGGCCGAGCACGGTGCCCGTCGGATTGTGCGGGGTGTTGATCAGGAGCACCCGGGTGCGGGGCGTCACGGCGTCCCGCAGTTCGTCGAGGTCGAGCCGGAAGGCGCCGTCGCGGGGCCGCAGCGTCACCGGGACCCGCTTGCCGCCCGCCATGGCGATGCAGGCGGCGTACGAGTCGTAGTACGGCTCCAGCGCGACGACCTCGTCGCCGGGCTCGACCAGGGCGAGCAGCGCCGCGGCGATCGCCTCCGTCGCCCCGGCCGTGACCAGGACCTCGGTGTCGGGGTCGAAGGACAGCGCGTACCGGTCGCGCTGGTGGTCGGCGACGGCGAGGCGCAGCTCCGGCACGCCGGGGCCCGGCGGGTACTGGTTGCCGCGGCCGTCGCGCAGGGCACGGACGGCGGCCTCCCTGATCTCCTCCGGGCCGTCGGTGTCGGGGAAACCCTGCCCGAGGTTGATCGCGCCGGTCCGGGCCGCGAGCGCGGACATCTCCGCGAAGATGGTGGTGCCGAACTCCGCGAGGCGGCTGTTGACGGGCTTGCGGGTCATGGTTCTCTCTTCCCTCGACGAAGACGGAACGGTCCGGGTGTCCTGTGCGGCGTCAGGGCAGCTCGAAGGGCAGCGGCATCCCGTCGAGCACCCCGGCGCACGCGCAGTCGCGGTGTTCCGGAAGCGTCCTCACAGCTTCCATGATCACACCGCGCAGCCGCTCGGTGTTCTCGGCGAAAACCTTGAAGACCTCGTCCTGGGCGACACTCTCCTCCGCGTCGATGCCCGCGTCGAGGTCGGTCACGAGGGCCACCGAGGTGTAGCAGAGCGCGAGTTCCCGGGCGAGCACGGCCTCGGGGTGGCCGGTCATGTTGACCAGGGACCAGCCGGCGGCCGCGAACCACTGCGACTCGGCGCGGGTGGAGAAGCGGGGGCCCTCCACGACGACCATCGTGCCGCCGTCGTGCGCCTCGGTGCCCGCGGCCCCGGCGGCCCGCAGGACCGCCGTCCGGCCGGCACGGCAGTAGGGGTCGGCGAAGGACACATGGGCGGCGCCCTTGTCGTAGTACGTCTGCACCCGGCCGCTGGTGCGGTCCACCAGTTGGTCGGGGACGACGATGGTGCCGGGGCCGAGCTCACGGCGCAGGGAGCCGACCGCGCAGGGCGCGAGGACCTGGCGCACGCCGAGCGAGCGCAGGGCCCACAGGTTGGCGCGGTAGTTGATGGTGTGCGGGGCGAACTCGTGCTCCCGGCCGTGGCGGGGCAGGAAGGCCACGCGACGGCCGTCGACGTCGCCGACCGCGATGGCGTCGGAGGGCTCGCCGTACGGGGTGTCGACCCGTACCTCCTCCGCGTCGGCGAGCAGCCGGTAGAAGCCGCTCCCGCCGATGACGCCGATGGCGGGGGCCGTGGTGCTGTCGGTCATGCGGACTCGGTTCCCTTCGTGGCGGTGGCGGCCTTCTTCAGTGCGTCGACGCGGTCGGTGCGCTCCCACGTGAAGTCCGGCAGCTCACGGCCGAAATGACCATAAGCGGCGGTCTGCGCGTAGATCGGCCGCAGCAGATCCAGATCGCGGATGATGGCGGCCGGGCGGAGGTCGAAGACCTCGCCGATGGCGTGCTCGATCTTCTCGGTCTCGACCGTGTTGGTACCGAAGGTCTCCACGAACAGACCCACCGGCTCGGCCTTGCCGATCGCGTACGCCACCTGCACCTCGCACCGCGAAGCCAGACCCGCGGCCACCACATTCTTCGCCACCCAGCGCATCGCGTACGCCGCCGAACGGTCCACCTTGGACGGGTCCTTGCCCGAGAACGCGCCACCGCCGTGACGGGCCATGCCGCCGTAGGTGTCGATGATGATCTTCCGGCCCGTCAGACCCGCGTCACCCATCGGGCCGCCGATCTCGAACCGGCCCGTCGGGTTCACCAGCAGACGATAGCCCTCGGTGTCCAGCTTGATGCCGTCCCCGACCAGCTCCCCGAGCACGTGCTCCACCACGAACTCACGGATGTCGGGGGTCAGTCGGGCATCGAGGTCGACATCGGCCGCGTGCTGGGAGGAGACGACGACGGTGTCGAGACGGACGGCCTTGTTGCCGTCGTACTCGATCGTCACCTGCGTCTTGCCATCGGGGCGCAGGTACGGGATCGTCCCGTTCTTGCGGACCTCCGACAGACGACGCGACAGACGGTGCGCCAGCTCGATCGGCAACGGCATCAGGGTCGGCGTCTCGTCACACGCATAACCGAACATCAGGCCCTGGTCGCCCGCACCCTGCTTGTCGAGCTCGTCCTCGTCACCCTCCACACGGCTCTCGTACGCCGTGTCGACACCCTGCGCGATGTCCGCGGACTGCGCACCGATGGACACCGACACACCACAAGAGGCGCCGTCGAAGCCCTTCTTGGACGAGTCGTAACCGATCTCCAGGATGCGCCCGCGGACGATCTGCGGGATGGGGGCGTACGCCTTGGTCGTGACCTCACCGGCGACATGCACCAGGCCGGTGGTGATCAAGGTCTCGACGGCGACGCGCGACGTCGGGTCCTCCCTGAGGAGCGCGTCGAGGATGCTGTCGCTGATCTGGTCGGCGATCTTGTCGGGGTGACCCTCGGTCACGGACTCCGAGGTGAACAGGCGGCGGGACATGGGACTCCAGGTCGTGCGTGGTCGAACGGTCGTAGGGGTGCGGCGGCGGGGCGGTCAGCCCGCGGCCGCCGCCTGCCGTATGCGGTCCAGCAGGCGCTCGGTCTCGGAGCGGGCCTTGTCGTCGAACACCTTGAGGTAGCCGTAGCGCTGCTCCAGCGTGCAGCCGCGGGACAGCTTCGTGGCCTCGGAGGCGACCGCGTAGTCCAGGGCGGTCGCCCCGATACGGCTCGCGTATTCGACCGGCTCGTAGTAGCAGAGGGCGAAGTAGAGCGGGAGCTTGCCCTGCCACTCGTAGTCGTACCCGGTCTGGCGGACGTAGAGCCGGGAGCCGCGCCGGACGACGAGGGAGAAGCCGCGCACCACGCCGTCCGCGGAACGGCCGGTGATGACGCGCAGGTCGTCGCCGCAGTGCCGGTCGTGGAGCTCCAGGTTGCGGGTGAGGGACTCCTCGGCGTAGTCGTGGCCGTACTTGCCGCCGTGCTGGCGGAGCAGCGGTACGAGCTGCCGCGTCAGCTCCGGGGTCAGCGGCTCCACCTCGAACGTCACCTGGGCGTCGGCGAGTTGCCTGCGCTCGTAGCGGAGCTTGCGGCGGCGGTTGGCGGCGATCAGCCCGAGGTAGGCGTCGAAACCGGGGGCGGGGAGGTGCAGCGTCGAGTAGCGGGCGGTCGGGAACTCGGCGTAGCCCCGGCCGGCGAGGGTCTGCCGGAGGTCCCGGTCGGACTCGGCCACGAAGAGGAACGACACGCTGGCGGCGGCGTTCTCCCGGGCGTCGTCCTCGGCGGCGGCGACGAGCTCGTCGATCAGGCGCGGCCTGCGCTCCTCGGGGAGGTCCGGGGCCGTCAGGACACGGGTGTTGGGGACCCTGCGGCCGCCGCAGAGGCGGGTCGGCAGGAGTCCGTCGAGGGCGGCCTCGGTGGTGCCGTCCGTCTCCAGGGCGTACTGCTCGGCGAGTTGTCTCAGGAAGAGGTCGGCGCGCATGAACGGCCAGGCCTCCGAGGTCGCGTCGAGCGGGAAGCACGGCAGGGCCGCTTCGGGCGTGCCCGGCTCGTCACCGGCGAGGTAGAAGACCGGGGGGATGTTGGTCTGTTCGCTCTCCAGGGAGAGCCATCCCGGGGTCCGGAAGAGGTCGTCGGGGTCGACGAGCGCGTCCCAGCCCTGGCGGACCGCGTCCGCGACGGTGTCCGTCCTCCACACGGCCATGGTCAGGCCCTCCCCGTCACCGCGGCGGCCACCGGACCGAATTCCTCGCGGACGAGGCGCTGCACCTCGGCGCGGGCGTCGGTCAGGTAGAAGTGCCCGCCGTCGAACTTCCGTACCCGGCAGTCGCCGGTGGTGAGATCGCCCCACGCGGCCAGCGAGTCGGTGGGCACCAGGATGTCGTCCGTGCCGCCGAACGCGGAGACGGGGCAGGACAGCCGGGGCCGCTCCGGCCACCGGTAGTGCTCGTAGGCGTGGAAGTCGGCCCGCAGCGCGGGCAGCATGATGCGCATCATGTCGGGGTCGTCCCAGATGGAGTCCGGGATTCCGGCGTAGGCGCGGCGCACCTCGGCGAGGAACTCGGCGTCCGGCAGGTGCGAGACGGGCGGCTCGTCCTCCATGCGGTGGGGCGGCGGGGAGGCGGAGGCGAAGAGGTGGACGGGCTCCTCGGGCAGCCGGTGCGCGGTCTCGTAGGCGATGATCGCGCCCATGCTGTGGCCCAGGAAGGCGAACGGCCGGTCGAGGAGCGGCAGCATCCCCTCCGCCACGTGGTCCGCGATCGCCTGGAGGTCGTCGAGCGGCTCCTCCTTGCGGCGGGACTCGCGGCCCGGGAGGTGCACCAGGCAGACCTCGATGTCGGGGGCCAGTTCCGGCACCCAGCGGGCGAGGGCCGACGGGCCCGCGCCGCCGTGCGGGACGAGGAAGAGCCTCGCCGCCGCGTCGGGCAGCTTCCGGGGCCGTTTGATCCAGGGGGAGTCCGTCATGCGATCACCTGCGTGTGCTTGCCGACGGCCAGCTTCTCCAGCGTCGAGGAGAAGTGGTCCAGCTCGTCGAGTGAGTTGTAGTAGTGCAGCGAGACGCGCAGGAGCTCGGTGAGTCCCCGCCGTCCCATGTCGAGGCAGGCCGCGTTCTCCAGACAGACCCAGGTGTTGATGCCCGCGGCCTTCAGCCCCGCCCTGACCGACTGGGCGTCGTGGCCCTCGACGGTCAGCGCGATGCTGGCGCAGCGCTCCAGGCCCCGGTCGTGCACCGAGACGCGGGGGATGTCCGCGAGTCGCTTGCGCAGGTCCCGGGCCAGGTGCTGGATGCGCGGCCAGGTGCGGTCGAGTCCCCAGGAGAGGGCGTAGTCGACGGCGACGCCGAGCCCGATGCGGGAGGCGCAGTTGGCCTCCCAGGTCTCGAAGCGGCGGGCGCCCTTCGCCAGCCGGTAGGTGCCCGAGGCCCACTCGACGCCGTCCAGGCCGACGATGGGCGGGTCGAGGTGCTCCGCGAGCTCCCGGCGGACGTAGAGGAAGCCCGTGCCGCGCGGTCCCCGGAGGAACTTGCGGCCGCAGCCCACGAGCAGGTCGCAGCCGATCGCGGCGACGTCCACGGGCAGTTGGCCGGCCGACTGGCAGGCGTCGACCAGGTAGGTGATGCCCCGGGCGCGCGCGAGGGCACCGATGGCCTCGACCGGGTTGATCAGGCCGTCGTGCATCGGGACGTGCACCGTGGCGATGAGCTTGACCCGCTCGTCCAGCATCTCCTCCAGCGCCGCCACGTCCACGAGGCCGTGCTCGTCGACGGGCAGCACCTCGAGCACGACGCCGAGGCGGTCGGTGAGGTGGAGCAGGGAGAGGTGGTTGCTGCCGTACTCGACGGGCGAGACGAGGACGCGGTCGCCCTCCCGCAGCGGGACGCTGGCCAGGGCCATGCCCCAGGCGCGGGTCGCGCTGTCGAGGACGGCCACCTCGTCCGGGGCGCAGTTGATCAGTTCGGCGATCGCGCCGTGGGCGCGGGCGACGGCGTCCTGGGCGAGTTCGGCGGCCTCGTACGCGCCGAGGCGGCCCTCCAGCTCCAGGTGGGCGGTCATGGCGTCGACCACGGGCCGCGGCGCGAGGCCGGCGCCCGCGTTGTTGAGATGCACGACATGGTTCACACCTGGCGTGTCGGCACGGGCCCTCGCGAGATCGGAATGTACGTCGAACACCGTTTTGTTTCCTAGCGTCGGTATGGCGTCCTGAGGGTGGGCGGAGCCCCGGTGCGGGAGGGGCCGGGGAGCGGGGCTCCCCGGCCCGCCGGGGTGTCAGCCCGCCAGGTACTGGAGGGCCTGCCGGCCCGCGTCTTCTTCGGGGGCGGGCCGCTGGGGGGCCACGTCCCAGGCGATGTCCGCCAGTTCGGCGACGGTCGAGGAGCCCCAGAACTCCGCCATCGGCACCTTCACCTGGAGCGTCTGTTCCACGCGGGAGACCACTTCGAGGAGGGCCAGCGAGTCGCAGCCCACGGCGAGGAGTTCGTCGTCGACGGCCACGTCCGGCACCTCGGTCACCTCGCCGACGATGCGGCGGACGGCCTCGGTCACCTCGTCCCGCGTGAACGCGGTCCGCTGGGCGACGCCTTCGGCGGCCGCCTCCTGGCGCCTGCCGAACGAGCGGCGGATGCGCTCGACGCGCTGGGCCAGCGGGACCGTGGAGACCACGCACTGGGCCTCGCCGGAGGTGAGGACCGGCCCGAGGACGTCACCGGCCTGGGCGGGGCGGATCGCGGTGCGTGCCGCGGCGGCGCCGATCCGGGTGGACAGCGACTCGTCGAAGCGCCACGAGTCCCAGTCGACGCTCACCCAGGGGGCGCCCTCGGCGCGCCTGCGGTGCGCGTAGCTGTCGAGGTAGCGGTTGGCGCTGGTGTAGATGCCGAAGGCGATGCCGCCGAGGAGCGTGTCGAGGCTGGAGCAGACCAGGACGAAGCCGAGCGGCTGCGAGCGGGTGACACGGTCGAGGACGGCGATGCCGGGGACCTTGGGCCGGAGTGCGTCCCGGGCGCGTTCGATGGAGGTGTCCGCGATGAAGGAGAAGTTCCGGCTCTCCTCGATGCCCGCGGAGTGCACCACGCCGTCGACGGGGCCCCAGCGGTCGTTGATCTCGGCGACGGCGGCGGCCAGTTGCGCCTCGTCCGCGACGTCCGCGGCCAGGGTCAGCACCTCGGCGCCGAGTTCCCGGAGGCGGCGGAGGGCCGCGCTCCCGGCCTCGTCGGGGGTGCCGCGGCGCGAGACCAGGGCGAGCCGCACCGGGGCGGTGCGGGCGAGGTGTTCGGCGATCGTCAGGCCGATCCGGCCCAGGCCGCCGGTGACGAGGTACACGCCGCCGGGCTCGACCGGGATCGCGGTCCCGGAGGGCGCCTCGACGGGCTCCACCGAACCGGTCAGCCGGTCGCCGCCGCGCAGGACGACCTCCAGTTCGTCCTCGGGGTTGGCCATCTCGGCGAGCAGCTTCGGCACCGCGGCGGAGGCGGCCGTGCCGCGCGAGAAGTCGACGCAGTGGCAGCGGATGGCGGGGTGTTCCTGCGGGATGACCCGGCAGAGGCCGAGGAGTGCCGAGGCCTCCAGGTCGAGCGCGGCGGCCTCGCCCTGCGCGGGCTGGGCGTTCTCGGTCACGACCCACAGTTCGGGGGCCTCGCCCGCGGCGGCGAGCGCCTGGACCAGGGTCAGCGCGCTGAGGGTGCCGCGCCGCATGCCCTCCTCCTGGCCCGCGTCGGCGGTACCGTACGACCAGAGGTGGACGACCTTGCGGATCGGCCCGGCCTCGGCAACGGCCCACTCCACGAGCCCTGCCATGTCGGCGGGTTCGCCGGGCCGTACGGTCAGCGTGCGGTCCTCCCCCACCGTGAAGGCGTCACCGGCCTCCACGAGCACGGTCGTCAGGCCCGCCGCGGTCAGCTCGGCGCGCAGCGCGGCCGTCAGCTCGCCGCGGTCGCCGAACACCAGGCACGCGCCGTCGGTGCCCCGCAGGTCACCGGGGTGGTAGGGCCGGGGCAGCCCGGTGCGCCGCCAGGTCGGCCGGTAGAGCCACTCGGTGACGGGGGCCTGCTCCTCCGCCTCCAGGAGCACGCCGTCGGCGGAGGTGTCGGCCTTGGCGGCCACCCACAGTTCCTCCCCCTGCCAGGGGTAGACGGGCAGGGGTACGCGCCGCCGGCCCGTGCCGTACAGCGCCTTCCAGTCGACGTCGGCGCCCTGGGCCCAGGCGGCGGCGACGGGCGCGGCGCCCGTGGTGTCACGGTCCCGCGCGGGCCGGTCGGCGTCGGCCGATGTGAAGACGGGGGTGTCCGCGGCCGCGCCGGCGAGCGCGCGCCCGAGTTCGGCGACGGAGCCGACCGCGGCGGCCCAGCGGTGCGGGAGCGGGCGGCGGCCGGTGCCGAGGGTGAACGCGAGGTCCGCGAGGTCCACGTCCGGGTGGGCCGTGACGAAGGCGTGCAGCCGCCGCCGTACGGCGCTCAGCGCCTCCTCGGTCCGGCCGGAGAGCACCACCGGGTGTTCTCCGGGGGCACCGGGCGCGGTGTCGGCCTCGGGGGCCTGCTCGACGACGAAGTGGGCGTTGGTGCCGCCCATGCCGAAGCAGCTGACCCCGGCCCGGCGCGGGCCGTCGCTCTCCCAGGTCCGCAGTTCGCGGTTGATGTAGAAGGGGGTCCTGGAGAAGTCGATCTCCGGGTTGGTCTCCTCGAAGACGGCCATGGGCGGCAGTTCGCCGTGCTTGACGCAGAGGACGGCCTTGATCAGGCCCGCGATGCCCGAGGCGAAGCAGAGGTGGCCGATGTTGGCCTTGACCGAGCCGAGGGCGATGGTCTGGTTCTTCGAGGTGTGGGCGCGGTAGGCGCGGGTGAGGCCGCGCACCTCGATCGGGTCGCCGACCTGGGTGCCCGTGCCGTGGCCCTCCACCATGCCGATGGAGTCGGCCGGGACGCCGGACGCCTCCAGGGCGGCGCGGATGACGCGGGACTGGCCCTCCACGCTGGGGGCGGAGAAGCCCGCCTTGGCGCGGCCGTCGTTGTTGACGGCGCTGCCCTTGATGACCGCGTGGATGTGGTCGCCCTTGGCGAGCGCGTCGTCGAGGCGGCGCAGCACGAACGCGCCGACGCCGTCGCCCTCGACGTAGCCGGACGCCTTGCTGTCGTAGGCGCGGGTGCTGCCGTCGGCGGAGAGGATGAAGCCGTCCTGGTGCTCGTACGCCAGGCTGTCCGAGGTGCCGATGCTGGCGGCGCCGACCAGGGCCATGTCGGACCGGCCCTCGCGCAGCGACTCGCAGGCCAGGTGCACGGCGACCGCCGCGGACGAGCAGGCCGACTGCACATTGACGCTCTCGCCGGTCAGGCCGAGCTTGTAGGAGATGCGCGTCGGCAGTGTGTCCGGCCCGTTGGAGAGCTGGATGAGCATGCGCTCGGCGGCGGACCGGGGGCCGAAGTCCCGGTCCTCGTAGTAGGTGTTGGGGCCCACGGAGGTGTAGACCGCGACATCCTCGCCGACCCGGAAGGGGTCGTAGCCCGCGTCCTCCATCGCGTTCCAGGCGCACTCCAGGAGGTGCCGGTGCTGGGGGTCGAGCACTTCCGCCTCGCGGCGCGGGATGCCGAAGAAGTCGGCGTCGAAGCGCTTGACGCCGTCCATGACGCCGCGGGCGTGCACGAAGCGGCGGCCGGTGGCCTCGTCCTCGACGACGCGCGGGGAGCCGTGGGTGATCGACTCCTTGCCGTCCCGCAGGTTGGCCCAGAAGGTATCCAGGTCGGCCGCGCCCGGCAGGCCGGCCACCATGCCGATGACGGCGATGTCGGGGCGGTGTGAGTGGGGCGTGCGGTTCACTTGCTATACCTCGGAATTCGCTATTGCCAGGGCCAGCTGACGGACCGTCGTGTACTCGTAGAGCGCGGCGACGGGCAGCGTGATGCCAAGTTCCGTCTGGAGGCGCAGCTGCGCCTTCTTGATCGAGATGGAGGTGCCGCCCAGGTCGAAGTAGTTGTCGTCCATGCCGACCCGGGGCACTTCGAGGATCTCGGCCCAGACGCGGCCGATCAGTTCCTCCAGCTCGTTCACGGCGGGCATGAAGGCGACGCCGAGGTCCAGCCGTTCGGCGTCCACGCCCTCGCGGAGGGCGGCCCGGTCCGCCTTGCCGTTGCGGGTCAGCGGGAGCTTGTCGATGCGGAAGAGCTCCGACGGGATCATGTAGTCCGGCAGCGTCCTGGCCAGCCTCTGGCGCAGCTCGGACACGGTGGGCGCGGCGCCCTCCGCGGGGACGACGTAGGCGGCCAGCACCCGCTCGGCGCCGTTCTGCTGGTCGACGACCGCGGCCTGACGGACGGCCGGGTCCGCCAGGAGCGCGGACTCGACCTCGGTCAACTCGACGCGGTTGCCGCGGATCTTGACCTGGCTGTCGATGCGGCCGACGACCTGGATCATGCCGTTGGGCAGGACGCGGGCGAGGTCGCCGGAGCGGTAGAGGACCGTGCCGGGCACGTCGGGGAAGGGGTTGGGGACGAACGCCTTCTCGGTCAGGTCGGGGCGCCGGTGGTAGCCGCGGGCGAGGGCGTCGCCGCCGATGCAGAGCTCGCCCAGCTCGCCGTCGGGGAGCGGCCGCATCGCGTCGTCCAGCACCCGGACCACGGTGCCGGGCAGGGGCGGGCCGACCGGGGGCGGCGAGAACGCCAGGTCGGCCTCCTCGAAGAGACGGACGCAGGTGAAGACGCCCGCCTCGGTGGGTCCGTAGCCGTTGGAGAAGCGGATGTCCGTGGTGCGCATGGCCTCGGCGAGGTGGGCCGTCGACAGCACCTCGCCGCCCACGACGATCTGCCGCAGCGGGGTGTCGCCGAGCATCCCGAGGTCGACGATCTGGTTGAACAGCGTGGGCGTCAGCCAGAGGGTGGTGACGTCGTACCGGCGCACCGCGTCGATGATCGCCTCGGCGGACACCCGGGCGTCCGGCAGCAGCACCAGGCGGGCGCCGTTGGTCAGCGAGCCCCAGACCTCCAGGACGGACGCGTCGAACGACAGGGGGCAGGCCTGCAGGAAGGTCTGCTCGGCGTCGAAGTCGCCGTAGACGCCGGTCCGCAGGATGCGGCGGGCGGCGCGGTGCGGGACGGCGACGCCCTTGGGGGCGCCGGTCGTGCCGGAGGTGTAGATGACGTACGCGAGGTTCTCGGGGGTCGCCCGGACCGCGGGGGTGGCCGGTGCGTCGGCGGGGGCGGCCGGCCCGTCGGCGAGGAGCCGGACGCCCGCGAAGTCCCGCAGTCGCTCGTGGGTGGCCCGCGAGGTGACGACCACGTCGGCGCCGGAGTCGGCGAGGATGAAGGAGACCCGGTCCACCGGGTCGTCGGTCCGCAGCGGCAGGTAGGCGCCGCCCGCTTCGAGGATGCCCAGGGCGCCCACGATCATTTCGATGGACCGCTCCGCGTAGAGGCCCACGACCACGTCCGGGCCGACCCCCTGCGCACGCAGCCGTGCCGCGAGCCCGCGGGCCCGCTCGCCGAGTTCGCCGTAGGTGACCGACCGGTCGGCGTGGACGACGGCGACCGCGTCGGGCGCGGCGGCCGCGTGTTCGGCGAAGAGATCGTGCAAACAGCTCGTGAACATTTCCTGGGACGGGGCCGGCTGCTGGTCGATCATCCAAATTCCCCCGGGTTGAGCGCACTTCATACGTACGTGACCTGCTGTTGATCAATCGCAGTCCATCGCGGCCCGCCATGCCTTGTCAATGGCCCTGAATATGTTG
Organism: Streptomyces sp. NPDC002537; assembly: GCF_053594975.1. Taxonomy (NCBI): domain Bacteria; kingdom Bacillati; phylum Actinomycetota; class Actinomycetes; order Kitasatosporales; family Streptomycetaceae; genus Streptomyces; species Streptomyces sp. NPDC002537. The sequence continues at coordinate 5,401 of NZ_JBSFWT010000026.1, read as the reverse complement.
GGCGTCACGCTGGACAGTTTGCGCCGATGATGCGTCTGGCCTGCAGCTCCACTATAAAAACGGGCAATTGACGACCTGCCGGACGATGTAGCTCCGCTCACCTCGCGAGGGCCTTTGTCGTCCTTTTCCGGTGCTGCCTGAATGACGGTTTCTCATGTGGCGAGAAGGATTCGGGCGATCCTCCTCGCAGCAACTAGATGCAACAGCCACTCAACTCCCTTGCAAGGAACCGCCGAACGCTGTCCGCCCGATGTCGTCATGGGGTTGGCCACACTCCACGGTGCGGCGCGGCCGGGTTACGATCCGTGCACCGCCTGGATTACTGGAGCTCTTCATGACGCTGCTGACCACATGGCCGGAATCCGGCCCGGAGACCGTCGTCCGCCGTACCTCCGAACCCGCCGAGATAGCCGCCGCGCTGGCGCCGGCCGGCGTGCGGTTCGAGCAGTGGCCGGTCCGTGACGACGTCCCCGCCACCGCGGGCCCCGAGGCCGTCCTCGCCGCCTACCGCACCGAGATCGACAGGCTCAACGAGGAGGAGGGCTTCTCCACCGTCGACGTGGCCGCCCTGCACCCCGACGGCACGCCCGAGTGGCGGGAGAAGGCGAAGGCCGCCCGCGAGAAGTTCCTCAGCGAGCACACGCACGACGATGACGACGAGGTCCGCTTCTTCGTCGCGGGCGCGGGCGTCTTCTACCTGCACGTGAACGGCGAGGTGCACGCCGTCCACTGCGAGCGGGGCGACCTGCTCGGCGTTCCGCGCGGCACCACCCACTGGTTCGACATGGGCACCGAGCCGTCCTTCACCGCGATCCGCTTCTTCCACGAGGAGGACGGCTGGATCGGCAGCTTCACCGGCAGCGACATCGCCTCCCGCTTTCCCGGCTTCGACGAGATCCACGCCCTGCACACGGGACGGACGGCATGACCCTGCGCTTCGACGCGGACTGCGTGGTCCTCGACATCGAGGGCACCACGAGCGCCACGGGCTTCGTGGTGGACGTCCTCTACCCCTACTCGCGCGAGCGGTTCGGCGCGCTCCTCACCGGACGCGCCCACGAACCGGAGGTCGAGCGGGCCATCGGCCAGGTGCGCGAACTCCTCGGCGAGCCCGGCGCCGACGCGGCACGCGTCGAGGCGGCCCTCAACTCCTGGCTGGACGAGGACCGCAAGGCCACGCCCCTCAAGACCCTCCAGGGCATCGTCTGGTCCGAGGGCTTCGCGCGGGGCGAGCTGGTCTCGCACTTCTACGACGACGTGGTGCCCGCGCTGCGCCGCTGGCACGCGGACGGCGTGCGGCTGCACGTCTACTCCTCCGGTTCGGTGGCCGCGCAGCGCTCCTGGTTCGGGCACAGCCCGGCGGGCGACCTGCTGCCGCTGATCGACGGCCTGTACGACACCGAGAACGCCGGACCGAAGCAGTCCCCCGGCTCGTACCGGGCCATCACCGCGGCCGTCGGCACGGCCCCGGACCGCACCCTCTTCCTCTCCGACCGCCCCGCCGAACTGGACGCGGCCCGCGCCGCGGGCTGGCTCACAGCCGGGATACGGCGCCCCGGCGAGCCGTACTACGAGCAGGGCACCGGCGGACACCCGGGCGCGGAGTCCTTCGCCGACTTCGAGATCACCACCACGAGGAGCACCCTGTGACCGACATCGCCGACAGCGGACCGGACGTGGAGCGGGCCGGTGCGGTGCTGGCCGCCGAGGCCGCCAGATTCGCCTCGCTCGGCTGGATGCGCGGCACCGCCGGGAATCTTTCGATGGTGACCGGCCGCGACCCGCTGCGCCTGGTCGTCACCGCGAGCGGCCTCGACAAGGGCGAACTCACCCCGTCCGACGTGGTCGTGGTGGACGGTGACGGCGCCGCGGTCGACGGCGGCACGCCGTCCGCCGAGGCCGCCCTGCACGCCCGGGTGGTCCGGCTCACCGGCGCGGGCGCGGTCGTGCACGTGCACACGGTCGCCGCGGTCGCCATGGGACGACGCCACCCGGGGGGCGTGGTGTTCAAGGACCTGGAGATGCTCAAGGGCCTCGGGCAGCCCGCCCACGACCAGGAGGTCACGCTGCCGGTCATAGCCAACAGCCAGGACATGCGCGTCCTCGGCGACCGGCTGGAGGCCGCCCGCGACCCGCGCATGCCGGCGGTCCTCGTGGCCGGCCACGGCCTCTACGTCTGGGGCGCGGACGCCCGCCGGGCGCGCCACCACACGGAGGTCGTGGAGTGGCTCCTGGAACTCGAACTGGCGGCCGGCGCCTGAGCGGTGGGGCTCCGCCCCGGACCCCCGCTCGGGTGCGGCCCGGTGCTCTGTCCGGCGGGACGGGCTGATCTCGGCCCGTCCCGCCGTCGAGGGCGGGGCACCGGTGAGAGCTATCGCAGGTGGTCGCCCGGGAGTTCACCCGCCGATATCTCCAGCACGCCCCGCTCGGTGACGAGCGCGCTCACCAGCTCCCCCGGCGTGACGTCGAACGCCGGGTTGTGCCCGCGCGACCCGGCGGGAGCGCTCCGCACCCCCGCCCACTCCAGGACCTCCGAGCCGTCCCGCATCTCTATGTGGATCGCCGCCCCGGAGGCCGTGTCCAGATCGACCGTGGTCGTGGGCGCCGCCACCATGAACGGGATCCCCGCGTACGCGCACGCCAGGGCGACCCCCACGGTCCCGACCTTGTTCGCCGTGTCGCCGTTGGCGGCGATCCGGTCCGCGCCCACGACGGCCGCGTCGACCTCGCCCCGCAGAATGGTCGCGGCGGCGGCCCCGTCGGCCTGGACGTAGTGCGGGATGCCGTCGTGGGCGAGTTCCCAGGCGGTGAGCCGCGCGCCCTGGAGCAGGGGGCGGGTCTCGTCGGCGTACACGACCTCCACCAGGCCGCGGCGGTGCAGTTCGCGGACGACGCCGAGGGCGGTGCCCCAGCCGGCCGTCGCCAGGGCGCCGGTGTTGCAGTGCGTGAGCAGGCGCAGCGGCCGCCCGGCGGCCACGCGCCGGATCAGCCAGTCGGCGCCGTGGGCGGCCATGTCGTGGTTGGCCCGCAGGTCCTCGCGGACCACCGCGTGGGCCTCCGCGAGCACGGCGTCGAGGCCCTGGCCGAGCAGCGGCGCGACCCGGTCCACGCACACCGCGAGGTTCACCGCGGTCGGCCGCGCGTCCCGGATGCGGGCCACCGCGGCGTCCAGTTCCTCCCGGCTCCAGCCGTGGCGGCCGGCTTCCAGGAGCGCCACGGCGACGCCGTACGCCCCGGCCGCGCCGATCGCCGGTGCGCCGCGGACGACGAGCCGCACGATGGCGTCGACCAGGGCGTCGACCTCACGTACTTCGATGTGCCGCAGTTCGTGCGGCAGAGCGGTCTGGTCGATGAGGGACAGGCCCGCTCCGGTCCATTCGACGGCGCGCAGCTCTTGGTTCATGACGTGCTCCGGAGTACGGGACACCGGGGTGCCCATGGGGATTTCAGGATCGGGATGATTCGGCCGGCTCGGCGCCCGCGGAATTCCTGTCCCCGGGCGCCGGAACGGCGGCGGCCGCTCGCCTGCTCATGCCACGCACGGCGACGAGACTCGCCGCGATGCTCACGGCGGCGAGACCGGCGAAGAACAGCCAGATGGCCCGGTCGCCGAGGATGTCGTGCAATTGCAGCCCGGTCAGCGGCGCGATCATCCAGGCCAGCAATTGGCTGCTCGTGTAGCCGCCCATGTAGGCGCCGTGCAGATGGGACGGCGCGAGCCGGGAGATCAGCGTCTGGATCGTCGGCACCCACAGCATTTCCCCGAACGCGAAGACGATCACGACGAGGGTGACCATTGCCGGATGGGAGCTGATGAGCAGCAACAGGAAGGGCGGGCCCATCAGGAGCACGCCGACGGTCAGTGTGAGGACGGGCGGCCATGCGGCCGTCCACCGGGTGAGGCGTATCTGCAGGAGCAGCACCAGCACGGGGTTGACGGCGTAGAGCAGACCCCAGGTCGCCGGCGCCAGGTGGAAGGAGCTCACGGCGACGACGGGCAGCACCGTCTCGAACGACATGTAGACCATGAAGCCGAGCAGGGTGGCGAGCAGGAGCAGCAGGAACGGCCGGTCGACGCCGACGACCTTCAGGGTCTCGCCGAGCCCCAGTTCCTCGTCCTTCTTCGCGCCTCGCCCGGCGGGCAGGAAACGGACCGCGAGCAGGCAGGTCAGACCGCCCAGGAGCGCGATGCCGACGAGGAACGCCGCCCAGCCGCCCAGGACCAGGAGCAGGGCGGCGGCGGGCGGCCCCGCGACCACACCGAGGTTGTTGGCGGTACGGAGCGCCGCGTACGCCTGGTCGCGCCGCTCGGGCGGGATGACGTCCGCGACGACGGCGTTGATGGCCGACCGGCCGGGCGCCCAGACGACCCCGGCCGCGACGACCAGCCCGATGCCCCACCAGACGTGATGCCCTGTCAGCCACAGCGAGAGAATCAGCAGGGACTGCAAACCGGTACTGCACACCAGAATGGGTTTCCGGCCGTAACGGTCGGAAAGATAACCGCCGATCCACGCCGCGGGCGGACTCAGCACCGCGTTGGCGAGAAAGGTGATGCTCAACTGCGAGGGCGTGGCGCCCAACGCCTTGATGGCCCAGATGCCGACATAACTCCAGAAGGTGGAGAACGCGGCCCCACTGACGAGAGTGATGACGGCGGCGCGCCCGAGTACGGGTTCCCATTCCATTCCGAGAACGACGCGCACGGCGGCGATCAGAATTCTGGAGACCCGGGATCCCGCGCCCGCCCCATCGGTACCGACAACTGCCCGGCGGAGCTGGCCATTGTCGTCATTCTCCGGCATGCGGAACCCTTTTTACGGCTGCCACCATGATCGAAATGAGGCTACTGACCAGCAGATCCGCTGGTCAAGGGCGTGTTTAACACCTGCGGGAGATGTGGCTGGAGTCACGCGACCCCACCGCAATGCGGTGGCCGGTCCGCCAATTCAGTATTCCTGGTCCCCCATCCCGACATAGTGGCTCATCACCCCCTCCATCGAGCTCCGCAGCCGGCCGAGCGCACCGGTGGAGACCCGGAAGCGCGGTGATTCCACGGCGAGATCCGTGGCGAGATCCGTCCAGGACCGCAGGAGGGTCACCGAGGTTCCGTCCTCCCCGTCACAGACCAATACGTCCTCGCCACCGCGGCATTGCACCTTGCGCACCCGCATCCGCCGCCCCCGGAGGGGGTGGAGCGGATGCGTCACGGCGAGGGAATCCCCGGGAGCGGGTGATGAATCGACGGTCCGCACCGCACCGTGACGCATTCCGTCACCTCCGTCTCATCCGATCGGTACCCGCGGTCAGCCGACGACGGTCCAGGTGTCGTTCCCGGCCAGGAGGGTGGCGAGGTCGCCTTTGCCCTGGTGGTGGGTGGCGGTTTCGAGTTGGTCGTTCA